>CAVJCN010000131.1:0-5659 GCA_963647945.1 Absicoccus sp.
CACTGCCTTTGCGGACATTTGCGGTTTGAAGCACGATGTCCGGTCTGCCGTTGCCGCTTTCGCGGTTTGAGTACACGCGATACCTGCCTGCGTTGCTGAGAAGGCCTGTCATAAAGCCGTGGTAGTAGCTTTCCGCATAGTCGAAGTAACTGATGGTGTCCAGAAGCTGCTCGTTTAAGAAGTTTTCCGCAGTTTCGCAGTCCCCGGTTTCCAGTGCGTGTATCAGAGGGCTTCGGTCAGCCTTTTCGATTTTTTTCTCGAACCACCGGGAAATGGAATCCCTGTAAATCTTCTTTATTTCCATATTTGGGATGGACATCTCTAAGTAAAGATCATCCTCCGCATCAACCCTCTCGCCGACCTTTTTCAGATAGCCCGTGAAAAACAGGAAATTCCAAAGATTTTCCTGGGAGTCGTGAATATCGCCGTAGGTGATATCTTCGTGTACCCGTTTTTCGATGGTTCCGCCCTCCATCAGTGTTTCCAAGTCGTTCCTTGCATCCTTGTCTGCGTTTTCAACCATCTCGCGGATTATGCTGTTGGATGAAGTATTCGACCAGTAAGGGCGCGGCGGATAGTCAGGGTCATTTTTCCCCATGTAAATATAGTTTAAGATACTCCATGGGTTATATATTTCTGTTTTGCCGAAGCAATATCCATCGTACCATTTCTTTATTTCATCATACTTATACGCACGGTCAAAGTGCGCAAGCAACGCTTTTGTTTCAGGCTCGGTAAAGCCAAAGGCATCCGGATAGTTGGGGCTTAGAACCGACTCGATAGCTAAGTTGTTCAGTCCGGTGAAAATGCTTTCCTTGCTGATTCGGAGGCAGCCTGTGATAACCGCCTTTTCGAGGTACGGGTTTGTCTTTAATGCCGACCCGAACAAGGAACGGATGAACTTAATCATCTTATCATAAAATCCCTCAAAATATGCGTTTTCAAGGGGCACATCGTATTCATCGATGAGTATTATCGAGTTCGTGCCATGGTATTTGTAAAGGCATTCCGAAAGAAATTCCAGCGCATCGGTATACAGCCCTTCATCCTCGGCAATCGCTGCGATTGCATTGAAGCGCGCCTTTTCGTCTTCCTCAAGGGCATCGCTGCTAAGTACATATTTGTGCCTCTTAAACTCTCCGCTGATTCGTTTTTTTAATTCCGTATAAGCAAGCTCGTATGTGGGCTGCTTTGCCGATTTCAGACTCAGGAAAATCACCGGATATTGCTGCTGATGTTTCATGATTTCTTCCCCGCATTCGGCAATTTTCAGTCCGTCGAAGAGATATCTGTTGTCAATTTTTTCGCCTTTTTCGGTGATTTCGTCCTCAAAGAAGCGGCGGATCATGAACTGGTTCAGGGTTTTGCCGAAACGCCGGGGACGGGTGAAAAGAGTTACCTGGACTCCGCTTTCGATCAACTCTTTTATGAGCAGAGTTTTATCGACAAAATATCCGTCGTCTTCGATTATTCGCTTAAAATCCTCCACGCCTATGGAAATTTTCTTTTGCTTTCTCGTATCGCTCATCTGCCTGCTCCTTTCGCCGAGTTTCTTTATTTTAGTATACTTGATTTTTGCCGTGTTAACAAGATAAATTTGCTCCAACTTATGGTGTTGGTTATCCTGTTTGTGGTATAATGGTTCCCACGATTATATAAATAGGCGGCGTTGCCGCAAAGTAGGAACCATTGAATCACAACTTGGTAATTTGGGGTTGTGGTATAATTGCAGCACAGCTTAAAGGAAACGATGGTGGAACATGAAAAGGATAAAAAAATCAAAAAAGTCTAAGAAATCCCCTGTTATACTCTCAATACTGATTGCCGCCGGTATTTTAATTTCGGGGTATGGGCTTGAGTTTGACGGGTTTGATTTTGAACTTTTAGGCCCGGTATCGAGCCAATCCTCAGGTCAGCTCACCGGCACCCAAGGCGGCGAAGATGCCGGCAGCGAAAAGCTTCTGCTGTCCGAAATCCCTGAATTTTCAGGTTCGCCGTATGTTGAAATAAATAATAACGAGCCCTTCTTTGAGGAAAGGGAGCTTACCTGTGAGTCCTTTGAAACTTACAGTGAGCTTGACAGCCTCGGAAGATGCGGCATTGCAGCGGCCTGTGTGGGCAGGGATCTCATGCCTACCGAGGAACGGGGCAGCATCGGCATGATAAAGCCTACGGGCTGGCACACGGTGAAATACGACTGCGTTTCCGGCAAATATCTATACAACCGCTGCCACCTTATCGGCTATATGCTCAGCGGAGAAAATGCCAACGAAAGAAATCTCATTACCGGCACACGGTATATGAATGTTGAGGGAATGTTGCCTTTTGAAATCATGGTGGCCGATTATGTGGAAAAAACCGAGAACCATGTACTTTACAGGGTCACACCGTTTTTTGACGGTCAAAATCTTTTGGCCCACGGCGTTGAAATCGAGGCTTATTCGGTGGAGGACAGCGGTGATGGGATATGCTTCAATGTGTTTGTTTACAATGTCCAGCCTCAGATTGAAATCGATTATGAAACCGGGGAAAGCAGGTTTAAGGGCTGACCCCGGGCCGGCGGTGCCTCCGATGACGGCTCTGTGGCAACTCCGGGGGCGGCTCTGTGCGATGCAAGGGCCTGAGCCGGCATTTCCGGGGGCGGCTCTGTGGCGGCACCGAGGGTTGGTTTGGGGCGGTACCTGCAAAGGGTGCGGCTTGGAGCGATGACCCCGAAGGGCGGCTCTGCGGCAGTACCGCCGGGCTTTCTTTATAAGCTGTTTTCCGCCGCTTCGATGGAGTCGTAGCCGTAAAGCCGGGTCATAACCTCTCGATCCATCACGGATATGGATCTACCCTCTGCTTTCAGCTTTTTGATATAAGCAAGGTACTGTTCAAGAAGCTCCTCTGAATATGTTCCCAGCTCGCCTCGCGCATAGGTTTCCATCGAGGTAAAACCGCCGGCATCACCCGCTGCGGTAACCGGACGGCTTGCCCTCCCCAGCTTCGGATAGCGCGCCGCAAAATCCTTTTCCCAGGGGACTATGATCTCAATTACCTCGTCTATCATCTTCTCCTCACGGGCAGAAAGCGGCGAAATATATGGTTTTATGTTTTCCTCGTAATAGCGGGGTTCCGTATACTTCATCATGCGTCCGTACTTCTCGGCGATGAGGTTGCGACCCAGACGCTCCGCATTTTCGATATAGTCAAGATATGCTTCCAGAAGCTCCTCCGGCCAATTCTCGAACTGGCTTCTTCGCATGATCACAAAGGTTTCGTGATCGTCCTGGCAGGATGCCCTGCCGCCGATATTATTCACATTTTGGAACATATTCCATTCAATTCCGATGATTTTATTGACGCTTTCGATTCTTTCGATTTTTTCGATTTTTTCATCGCTTTGCATGATTCTTTCGGTGTTTTCCATCATTATTGCTCCCTCTCCTTTTGAAAAATCGCAGGCTCTCTCCCTTTTCGGGCGGTTCCTGCGATTTCGCGTTTTTATTTTATGAACTTTACGGTCTGATAATGGCTCTGGTTATCTTCTTGTCCGCAGAGAGCTGCAGCGCCTCGCCTATTTCGTCCAGCGTAAATGTCTTTTGTGAAAATTCATCGAAAGGATATTTGTCCTGATATTTTTCCAGGAAAAGCAATGACTTGTGCAGGTATTCCGGCAGGTATCTTACAACACCGTAAACCGTCAATGCCTTACGGGTGATATATCCCGGCGAAATCGTTGCGCTTACTGCGGTGGAGTTAATTCCGATCACGATATAGCGGCCCATTACGGCCAAGTGGCGAATGCCCTCGTCGAAGGCTCCGGCGAACCCGGTTACTTCCAGGGCAACATTTACTCCCTTTCCCCCTGTAAGTTCCTTGACGAGCTTTTCTCTGTCTTCAAGTTCCTTTACTTCGCTTAGATTGATGGTTTCGTCAACGCCGAAACGCTTTGCAAATTCAAGTCTTTCCTTTACGCCGTCTATCATGATGACTCTGGCACCCTTTTCCTTTGCGATTGCCGCCGCATAGATTCCCAGACCTCCTGCGCCCTGTATAAGCAGCGTTTCGCCTGCCTTGAGGTCAGCTCTTTCCAGTCCGTAGTAAACCTGTGAAAATGCGCAGTTTACGCCAACAGCCAGCTCATTGGGAACATCATCCGGAACTTTGTAAAACTTCTGGTTAGGATAGATATAGTAGTGGGACGCAAAGGTTCCGCCGAAATGGGGCCACTGGGAAGGTTCGTTTCCAAGGTGAATATAGGCATTCTCACAGAGGTCATAACGACCTGCCTTGCAGGCATCGCAAACCCCGCAGGTGATGTAATAGGGAGCAACGATCCTGTCGCCTACCTTTACCTTCTCACCCATGCTGTCGGTTTCCACACCTTCGCCCAGCTTATAAATCTCGCCCACAAATTCGTGACCTTGACAGGTTGGTTTTGCGCCGATTCCCACCGAGGAAGCCCCAAGCCAATTTTTTACATCCGATCCGCAGATGTTGGTACACAAAACCTTGACAAGAACCGCACCCGGTTCTACTTCCGGCAGTTCGCACTCGGTGAATCCGAATTTCTTGCTGCCTTCAAAATAAACAATTTTACCTTTCATTACGCTCTCTCCGTTTCTCTTTCATAGATTTCATCGATTTCATCGATTATTCTGTCATATAGCCGTATATGTGAAAGGTGAAAACATTCGCAAGTTCCCGCTTATTTCGGTACGCAAAGGCGCTCTTTGATGCCATCGTAGTGAGAAAGTTCCGAAGCATATTCGAGAAAACATATGCAAGCTCTCGTCTTGTATTCGTTTTTCTTTGCGATTATACCTATTTTGCGATATGCGGTTTTAGGATTGATTCTGACATAAGTAAGCTCCGGAGTCTTGTACTTTGAATAGATGTAGTACGGGCACAGAACAACGCCCATGTTGTTTGCAACCGCGTCCAAAATGAAATTCCACTGAGTCGAAACAAAGGCGATATCAGGGGAAATGCCCATCTTTTTAAGCTCGATTTCGACTTGGCTGGAAACTTCCTTGCCTCCGTTATAGAGAATCAATTTCTGCTCTTGAAGTTCTTCGTAAGAAACTTCCTTTTGTTGCGCCATAGGGTTGTCAATCGAGGTTACCAGCACATTTTCCGTCGTAAATAATTCATATACCTCGAAATTTTCCTTTTCCTCCGTCTCGTTAAAGTGGCAAAGGTCGATATATGCCACATCCAAATTTTTCTTGAGCAGTTCTTCCTTTAAAATGTTTGTTTCCCTTTCCAAAATGGAAAAAGTGATCTGCGGATATAACTTTGTGAATCCCGGGATGATGTGCGAAAACAGCGCGCCTCCCGCCGCAACCGACAGGCCGATTTTCAAATGGCCCTTGTTGATGCATTCTTCAACATAAGTTGTCTGAATTAAATCGTTATAGCTTTCCAGAAGTTTCAGTGATTTTTCATAAAAAAGCTGTCCGGCATCTGTAAGTTTTTGTCTGCGCTGATAAGTGTAGAACAGAGAAAAGCCCATTTCGTCTTCCATGTTTTTTATGACTTTGCTCAAGGCCGGCTGCGAAATGTATAATTTTTGAGAAGCCAGCGAATAGCTGCCGCATTGAGCAATTTGCACAAAGTAATTCAGTTGTTTGATATCCATTTTATCACCATTTCCTTCTCCATTAAATGGTACCGC
>CAVJCN010000132.1:0-5619 GCA_963647945.1 Absicoccus sp.
GCAGCCACACAAAATGGCCTGCGCTGGCAAATGTGCTTACTATGAAGATAAAGATGATTCCCCGGATACCCGTAAGCAGCCCCAGAGTCGCAAAAAGTTTGATATCCGCGCCGCCCACCGCACATTTTTTGTATACCAGCCTGCCAACCAGCGCAACCGCCCCGGTCAGTCCCAGCCCCACAGCGGCTCCTATGAGGCTGTCAACAGCTCCCCCCTCCGTCTGAGGTATCATGCCAAGGCCGCATAAAAGCATAAGGAGTATGAGCTGGTCGGGAACGATCATATATTTTATGTCCGCTATGCTCATCTCCAGCAAGAGCCAGATTGCAATAACCGCCGCGAAAGCATAAAATGGATTCCCAAGCCCCATTTTTATGCCCACCACAATAAAAAATCCGGTAAACACATACTTCCAAGGGGTGCTTTTCACTCTTTGGCAGGTGGGGTGCAAAAGTTCCTCGTCAGGCTCCTTGCCGTAATCCACAAGCCACTTCCCCGGTATCCTGTTAAAAGCCCAGACTGCTCCGTTTCCCAGGATGACCCCGATAAGCAGAAACAGTCCGCAGATTATAATCATGCTTACGTGCGGATTCATGCTCGTCCTCCTTTGGCATTTATCATACCATGAATGATACAAAAATTAAACATTTTCCGGCGGATTTTTGCGTTTTTTTGGTATTTATCCTGTTGAGATTCCCTCTAGATTTGTTATAATTAAATAGTTGAATTGATTTTAGGAGGCAATTATATGGATTTTATAAAATTTGATATAATAAGTATCGCTTTGAACCCCTTTGTGCTGATGTTCGTCACCGTTGCCCTGGGGCTTTTGTTCGGCAAGGTAAAATTCGGCAAATTCAGCTTCGGAACTTCGGGAGCCATGTTTGTGGGGCTTGCTGTGGGTTTTCTGGTTTACGGTTTTGCTGAGAAAATTTATACTGCCGGGGACGAAACCGCCGCAGGGTTTAAGGCTGCGGCGCAGATCATGGAGGGTAACGGCGGAAAGGTCGTAAATTCCTATTTTTTCACAGCCGCGCTGTTTTTCTTCGTGGCTGCCGTTGGGCTTTTAGCCTCTAAAGATCTGGCGATTGTTCTGAAAAAATACGGCTCGAAATTCGTGGTTCTGGGGCTTTTGATAACCCTTGTGGGTGCGGGAGCCACCTATGCCTGCACCGCAATCGTGAAAAACACAAATTCCTATGCGGTTGCCGGGGTTTACACCGGAGCCATGACAAGCTCTCCGGGGCTTGCCTCAGCACTGGAAACTTCCGAAATACAGGCAGGAGAGTATGCGGAGGAGTATCCGTCCATGACTGCCGAAGAAAAGGAATCGGTTCTGGAAGTTCTGGCTCTCGATGCCAAATATACGGGGCTCACCGTTGAAAATACCCCTTCCCTCTCTAAGGAGCAAAAGCAGGCATATATAAATCAGGCTACTGCCCAGGTGGGTATCGGCTCTGCGGTAGGTTATCCCTTTGGGGTAATTATCGTAATTCTTGCGGTAAATTTCCTAAGCGTTATCTTTCGTTTCGATGTGGAAGCCGAAAAACGCGCCTACCGGGAAGAAATGGAATCCGCCCGGGAAACCGGCGGTGTCCGTCAGGTGGAAACCACGGATTTCAGCATACTTTCCTTTGCGATCGTGTGCTTTGCGGGCTATCTGCTTGGCTCCGTGAAAATCTACATGGGGCCTCTGGGCTATGTCAGCCTCGAATCCACCGGGGGCATCTTAATCGGCTCCCTCATACTGGGGTATATCGGCAAGATCGGGCCCCTTTCCTTCCGCATGGATCCGAAAGTTTTGGCAATCATCCGGGAGCTGGGGCTGGCCTTTTTCCTTGCCATTGTAGGCCTTAACTACGGCTACGGCGCAGTGGATGCCCTTACAGGCTCCGGCATCACCCTTGCCCTTGTAAGTCTTGGCGTAGGTGCGGTGGCAATCATGGCGGGCTTCTTCGTAGGGCGCTATGTATTCAAACTCAACTGGATCATGCTTTCCGGAGCGATATGCGGCGGAATGACCTCCACTCCGGGGCTTGGAGCCGCGACGGACGCGGTGGGCAGCGACGACCCCGGCGCAGGCTACGGCGCAACCTATCCTTTCGCCCTGTTCGGCATGGTAATCTTCACGATTATCCTGAACAAGCTGCCGCTGCTGTAAAAGCTTTTACGAAATCTGCAAATGTTTGAGGTTATGAAAAGAGCGACTTGAGTATACCCGAAAGGGTATACTTTTTTATGCAAACATTTTTTTATACCCTAAAAGGTATGATTTTTGTATTTTTACTTGAAATTATACCCGAAAGGTGCTATTTTAAATAATATGAACACAATCGGACAATATATTAAAGAGCAACGAAAAAAAGCGGGACTTACGCAAGAAGAATTTGCCATACGCGCCGGACTTGGGTTACGATTTATCAGAGAATTAGAGCAGGGGAAGGAAACTGTTCGCCTTGATAAGGTAAATCAAGCGCTGTCAATGTTTGGCGCAGAAGCAGTGCCCGGAATAAAACCAAAGCAGGAGGAAGATATATGAATGAAGTATATCGAAAAGCAAGTGTTTTCGTTCAAAATCAATTCGCCGGAATCTTAGAAGAAACCGAAGACGGTTATCAGTTTTGCTACGCAGAGAGCTATTTGGAGTGTGGCAGCGCCTTGCCTGTTAGTTTAACATTACCGCTCAGACAAATGCCCTACCGTTCCGGCATACTATTCCCTTTTTTTGACGGATTGATTCCTGAGGGGTGGCTCCTTGCCGTCGTAAATCGAAACTGGAAGATATCGCCGCAGGACAGATTTGGTTTACTTCTTGCGGTCTGCCGTGACAGCATAGGAGATGTAAGTATCAGAAACGGAGATAAGCTATGAAGTGTTTATGCTGCGGAACGGAAATCGGAAGGTCTGCTTCGGAGGAAGAAAAACTCCATCGCTGGCATTGTCGTTGCACAAAAAAATTTTTTGGCACAACCAAAATGCCGAAGCTTGACTTGAATAAAGAAAAGTTTGAAGAACTTGCAAATGCTGCAATCACACAGGGGCTGACCGTGCCGGGTGTGCAGAAAAAACTTTCTCTGCACTTATCGGCAGATGTAGATGCAAGATTAACCATTGTCGATTACCCTGCCGGATACATTTTAAAACCACAGGCGGAAGAGTATGAAATGCTGCCGGAGTTTGAAGACTTTGCAATGCGCGCAGCAAAACTTGCGGGAATAAAAACGGTTCCTCATGCGCTGATTAAGAACCACGGGCAATATGCCTACATCACTAGGAGAATCGACCGCAATGTTTTCGAGTCCGGCAATACTCAGCTTTATGCAATGGAGGATTTTTGTCAACTTTCAGAAAGACTCACAATCGACAAATACAAGGGTTCCTATGAAAAATGCGGGAAAATTGTGAAGCAATATTCTTATCAGGCAGGGCTTGACCTGTCCGAATTGTTTCTGCGTGTGGTTTTTTCCTACATTATCGGCAACTCCGATATGCATTTGAAAAATTTTTCGCTTATTGAGGATGCTCCCGGGAGCCGCAGATTTTCTCTGTCGGCAGCGTATGATATGCTTCCTGTCAATATTGTCCTGCCGGAAGACAGCGAAGAACTGGCACTGACTTTGAATGGGAAAAAAAGAAATATTCGCCGGAGAGATTTCCTTGAGTTTGCGCAGAATTGCGGACTTTCGTCGAGCGCGGCAGAAAAAATGATAAACAAGCTGCGCCGGTTGGAAAATGGGTTCCTTACAGGCTGTAAAGACTCCTATCTCTCCGATGAGTTGAAATCAAAAACCTCGGAACTGATTTGCGAAAGGATATATAGGCTTAAATAAAAGCCTATATATCCAGCATCGTAATAAGCGCCTGCACATAGTAGTCATACTTTGAATAATCCTTTAGCCCAAGGCGGAAACCCGGATTCATGTTGTCATTCGGGTATTCTTTCGCCCAGTCTTCAAGGGTCACTCTTTGGGTATGGGTTTTCCCGTCCTCCCCGGTGTAAGTCCAGCTGATTTCTCCGCAGTTGTCGATAAGGGCAATCAAGGCATAAGCGTAGTTTTTCATCTTCTCGTTGTTTGCATCGATCTCCGCCTTTTTCCATGTTCGGTCAAATATCAGCTCCCAGCCGTATGGGTATTCATAACCCTCTTTTTCTTCGGTATCCAGCTTGCTTGTATAGCTGCCCAGCTTTTCACCGATTCCCAGAAGGTTCGCTATCGCTTGGTCTGCACTGATGTCCCCGATATACGGATTCCGGGCAGCATAAAGCTCCTTCGCCCTTTTCGTAACCCAGCCATGCTCGCCGTAGGTGTCCCCCTTGATGGTGATGCTTTCCTGTAAATCCTCCACATAAATGTTGTCCTTTACCGTTTTAACCGGAATCGGAATCCAAATTTGCATGGTGGTGTCTTTGTGGAAAACAGAAGCAGGGGCGGCATAGAGGACAATCTCTTTTCCATCGCCGGTTTCCCGTATTTTATAATGGGTGAAAGCCTGTCCCCGGCTCTTTTCGATCCAACAGCTGAATATCATAAATTCCTCGGATTCTCCGGCTTCCTCAGACTCCGTTGAGGCTTCCGCACATTGGCTGCTTACCGTCATATGAAAATCTTCGATGGGACTTCCGTATAGATAAACCTTTGCAAACGCCGCGACTCCCGCAAGAAGAACCACCGCAAGAACCGCGGCGATGGTCTTTTTTCGTCCGGTATTTCTGATTTTTTTGAGGTAGTCGATTTCCGGCAGTTCTGCGGCAATTCCGAAGTTTTCCTCTTTCCTTATCCCCGGTGGAATTTCCCCGCCCATCGCCTCGTAGGCGGCTTTGCAGTTCGGGCACTCTTCTAAATGCTCCCGCACAAGCTCGCCGGTTTCCGGGCTTGTCAAATCTTCCGTGTAGGACGGCAGTAAATCCTTTATGACTGCGCATGGTATCTTGCTTGTTTTCATTCTATTTGAACCCCCTTTAACAGCTTTTCCTTTCCGCGGTAATAGGTCACCCGCGCCCAGTTTTCCGTATGCTCCATGATATGACCGATTTCCTTAAAGGAAAGGTCTGCCGTCAGCCGCAGGTGCAGAACCTCTCGGTAAGGTTCCGGCAGCCGGTGCATTGCCTGCATAAGACTGAGGGTGTCCATGGCTCTCAGGGCGATATCCTCCGCGGAAGCTCCGTCCTGCGCCGCAATTTCCTTTTTCATAGTTTCGGTTTCCGGCATCGCCTCTTCCGGTTGCCTTTTCAGGTTACGGAAATATCCCCGCAGAACATTTTGGGCAATCCCGATGAGCCATGTTGACACGCTGCTTTCTCCCTTGAAGCTGTCCAGGGACTTCACCGCCTGATAAAAGGTTTCCTGGGTCAATTCCTCTGCCAGCATACGGTCTGCGGTTTTTGCAAGGAGAAAAGCGTAGACCGACCTTGCATGGCGGCGATAAACCTCATCCATGTTTTGATTTTGCGGTGACACGGCGAGCTTCCTCCTTTCATAAGATCCCTTTGGCAAACCTCGCTGCGCAAAGTTCTCCTGAATTTGCTTTCATATAATTTGTTTTCATATAGTTAGTAGCGCAAATCGGGGTTTCGTTACAGAAAAATATCAGGACTTTTGACCCTTATCCATACTATAC
>CAVJCN010000133.1:0-5586 GCA_963647945.1 Absicoccus sp.
GACCGGAGGAATGTAAAGAAGAAATCGAAGAAATTATCGGGCTGGACGCGGAGGACGCGCCGCTGGTATCCGCCAAAACGGGACTTGGAATCGAAGAGCTTCTGGAACGGATCATCGATGCAGTTCCTGCGCCTCAGGGGGACGAGAAGGGCAAACTCAAAGCGCTGATCTTCGACTCGAAATACGACAACTACCTGGGAGTTATAATCTACGCAAGGATCAAAGACGGCTCGGTGAAAAAGGGCGACATTATCAGGCTCATGGCAACGAATAAAAAATACGAAGTAACCGAGGTAGGGGTTTGCGCACCGAATCTTGTTCCTACAAAACAGCTTCGTGCAGGGGAGGTTGGCTATATTTGCGCCTCAATCAAACAGGTTGCCGATGCCAGAGTGGGGGATACGATAACTCTCGACGAAGACCCTGCGGACGAGCCCCTTCCGGGCTACAAAAAAGTCCAGTCCATGGTATACTGCGGAATTTATCCGGCGGAGGGAGAAAAATACGAAAGCGTCAAGGATGCCCTGGAAAAATTACAGGTAAATGATGCCGCCTTTAACTTTGAACCGGAAACATCCCAGGCGCTGGGCTATGGATTCCGCTGCGGTTTCCTGGGACTTTTACACATGGAAATTATCGTGGAAAGACTGGAAAGAGAGTTCAATCTCGCCGTTATCACCACATCCCCAAGCGTAATATACAAGGTAGTCAGAACGGACGGAACGGTGGAAATGCTCCAAAACCCGTCGAATCTTCCGACACCTCAGGAAATAGACCATATCGAGGAGCCCATGGTAAAGGCGAACATAATGATTCCAAACGACTATGTGGGAAGCATTATGGAGCTTTGCCAGCAGAGGCGAGGCACCATGCTACACATGGAATACATTACTCCTACCAGAGTTCAGCTTCACTACGATATGCCGCTGAACGAGGTAATTTATGACTTTTTCGATGCCCTGAAATCAAAGACCAGGGGTTACGGCTCCCTGGAATACGAATTTGACAGGTATGAAAAATCCCAGCTGGTAAAACTGGATATTATGCTTAACAGGGAGCTTGTGGATGCATTTTCCATGATAGTCCACGAATCGGAGGCTTATCAGAGAGGAAGATTCGTCTGTGAAAAACTCAAAGGAATCATCCCGATGCATCAGTTCGAGGTGCCGATTCAGGCGGCAATCGGTCAGAAGATAATCGCAAGGGAAACGGTGAAAGCCTACAGAAAAGATGTAATCGCAAAGTGCTACGGCGGCGATATTTCCAGGAAGAAAAAGCTGCTGGAAAAGCAAAAAGAAGGCAAAAAGCGTATGCGCCAGTTCGGAACGGTGGAAGTGCCTCAGGAGGCATTTACGGCGGTGCTCAAATATGACGACAACAAATAAGATGCGGGCAGAAAACACAAGAGGAATTTACATTCACACGCCCTTTTGCATGAGCAAATGCCCCTATTGCGACTTTTATTCGATCCCGGTAGGAATAGCGGTTGCTTCGGGAGCCTTAGGGGCAGCGGGAGCTTCGGGCTTAATCGAGGACTTTGTAAAGGCGCTGGAAAAGGAAATCGCTGCTTACGGGGCGAGAAAAGAATATACCGACAAACCCGTGGAAAGCGTGTATTTCGGCGGGGGGACTCCTTGCCTTCTCAGCGAAGTACAGTTTGAAAAGATAATGGAAGCACTGCGGAAGGGATTCGAGATTATGCCGGATGCCGAAATAAGCATGGAGGTAAACCCTGCGGCAGTGACGACAGACAAACTTCGCGGCTTTCGGAGGCTGGGACTTAACCGGCTCAGCATCGGGGCACAATCCTTTGATGAGGCTGTTCTCCGTATTCTGGGCAGGCTCCATAATGCGGGACAGATAGCCGAAACCGTAGAGGCTGCAAGGCAGGCAGGGCTGGAAAACATAAGTCTTGACCTGATGTTCGGCATCGATGGTCAGAGCCCGGAAAGCTGGAAAAAGACTCTTCGCAGGGCAATAGAAGAAGAGCCCTGCCATATCTCCCTTTACAGTCTGGAAATCATGGACAATACAAGATTTGCAAGGGACTGTGACAGAGGAATTTACAGGCAGACCACGGAGGAAGAGGATCGCCTTATGTATGCAGAGGCACTGGAAATGCTGGAAAGGGCAGGATATATACAGTATGAAATTTCCAATGTCAGCAAACCGGGATATGAATGTAGACACAATATGCGATACTGGAGTATGGGGGAGTATATCGGCCTTGGCCCATCGGCCCATTCCTTTATTGACGGTGCCCGGTATTCAAACCCGGCGGATGTAAAAGCATATATTAACAGGATTTTCCGTGAGGAAGCGCCGGAAATCTGCGATTACAGGAAGAACAGCCGAAGGGACAATATAAGCGAATATATTTTTACGGGGCTTCGCAGGAACTCCGGCATAAGCAAGGCAGATTTTCTGGAAAAATTTGGCGAAGATATTTGGCAGATTTATGCCGCCGAAAAAACAGAGTTTGACGGCTTCGTCAGAGGAGGGTTTGCCGCGGAAGATGAGTTTTCCATACGCCTGACACGGGCAGGCATGGACATTTCCAACAAGATTATGATGATTTTTGTTTGAAGGATGATTTTGTCTGAATGATGACTTTTGTCCGAGTAATGATTTTGTCTGAGCCGGCAGACGGAAAGGACGGGAATATGGGAAAATACATAATGGCGCTTGACCAGGGAACCACCAGCTCAAGATGCATAATTTATGACAAAAAAGGAAATATTGTCAGCGTTGCGCAAAAGGAATTTACGCAAATTTATCCGAAAGCCGGCTGGGTGGAACATGACGCAATGGAAATTTGGTCAACCCAGATGGGTGTGGCACAGGAAGCAATTCTGAAAATCAACTGCACCCATGAAGATATAGAGGCAATCGGCATTACCAACCAGAGAGAAACCACCGTGGTGTGGGACAGGGAAACCGGCGTGCCGATTTACAACGCGATAGTCTGGCAGTGCAGGCGAACCGCCGAATACTGCGACAGCCTTAAAGAGGCGGGTTACGGCGAAAAAATTCGCGAAAAAACCGGACTTCTCATCGACGCATATTTCAGCGCCACAAAGCTCAGATGGATACTGGAAAATGTACCGGGAGCCCGGGAAAAGGCGGAGGCGGGCAGGCTGCTTTTCGGAACGATAGAAACATGGCTTATCTGGAAACTGACGGAGGGCAAAGTTCATGTGACGGACTATTCCAACGCCTCCAGAACCATGATGTTCAATATAAATACCCTGGACTGGGACGATGAAATTCTCGAAATCCTTGATATTCCAAGGTGTATGCTGCCGGAGCCAAAGCCTTCAAGCTGTATTTACGGTGCGTCAAGCGAAAATATTTTCGGCGGAGCGATCCCCATTGCCGGGGCTGCGGGGGATCAACAGGCAGCACTTTTCGGACAAACCTGTTTTCTGCCGGGAGAGGGCAAAAATACCTATGGCACGGGCTGCTTCCTGCTGGTGAATACCGGAGAAAAGCCTGTTTTTTCGGGCAGCGGACTGGTTACCACCATTGCATGGGGCATTGGCGGCAAGGTCTACTACGCTCTGGAAGGTTCGGTTTTCGTGTGCGGCGCGGCAATTCAGTGGCTCAGAGATGAACTCGACATCCTGGAAAAAGCCGCAGATTCCGAAAAAATGGCTCTTTCCGTGCCGGATTCAAACGGTGTCTATGTGGTGCCGGCATTTGTGGGGCTGGGGGCTCCGTATTGGGATCCTTATGCAAGAGGTGCGGTGCTGGGAATAACCAGGGGCGCGAATAAAAACCACCTCGTGAGGGCAACCCTGGAATCCATGGCTTATCAGACAAAGGACTTGATTGATGCTATGGCAGGGGATATGGGCAGAAGCATTCATTCCCTCAAAGTTGACGGAGGAGCCTGCGCAAACAATTTCCTCATGCAGTTCCAGTCGGATATTTTGGACTGTGAGGTGAAGAGGCCTCAGTGCATCGAAACAACTTCCCTGGGAGCTGCATATCTGGCGGGCCTTGCCACCGGCTATTGGCAAAACAAGGAAGATGTGTTGGAAAACTGGCAAATTGACAGGACTTTTGAGCCGAAGATGGAAGCGGAGAGAAAAAAAGAGCTTTTGGCAGGCTGGAAAAAGGCAGTAAGCTGTGTCAGAGGCTGGGCAAAGTAAGAGAATGTCGGAAAAGTCGAAAAAGGCGAGAAAACCAAAAACCGATAAAAAGTCGGAATTTATAAAAAAAGAAGAAGAAAAAGGAAAAGGAAAACAGTTATGGGAGAAATTAAGCAAAGAGATTATATGTTTGACACATTCCGAGGGCTTTTGATGTGGTCGATACCGATTTCACATTTTACCAGGGTTGCGGGGCATTTTTCCCAGGGTTCCCTGGGCGGAGTCATATACATAACGATAAATGTATTTGTAATGCAGGCTTTCGTGTTCCTTTCGGGATATTTCTCGAAGAAACCGGACAGATCGAAGGAAACCTCTTTCCACACATTCTTGTGGCCTTATCTTTTGGGGATTCCCTTCTTTTATCTCGTGCGAACGCTGATTTTCGGACATGCCAACTTTCGACTGGATGTGCCGCCCTTCGCTCTGTGGTACCTGTGGGCACTGTTCTTTTACAGGTATTTCACGAAGGAATGGATGAAGATCCCTTACATACTGGAACTTAGCATAATTGTATATCTTTTTGCGGGGCAGATTCCGTTCCTCACCGATTTTCTGGGGCTGGGGAGAATGGTTTCCTACTTTCCGTTTTTCGTGATGGCCTTTTACTGTACCGGCGACCAGGTTAAGAAGCTGCAATGTCTGAAAAAATGGCACTGTGCTGTGCTTGCCGCGGTTCTCATCGGAATTTCCTGTATTCTCGCCTTTTGCGTACCGCAGCTTCCGGTGGGATTCTATCTGCTTAAAACCACGGCTGCGGAACTTGGAATTCCTTGGTATTGGGACATTTTCGGCAGGGCGCTGATACTTTTCCTTGCCTGGGGCTGGATCATTCTGATGTTCAACATTTTGCCAAGCAGGATGAATTACCTGGCATATGTAGGAATGAACACAATGCCGATATATATTCTTCACCTAATTGTGAGATACTTAGTTAAGGTGAACGGAATAGGTCTTGGAATCATTACGGTGGACAACTGGTTCGTTTACTACGCTTTGATAATAGGATTGGCTTCCATTTGCGTGGCGGTGTTTTCATCAAAACCGGTGGCATGGGCTTACGATTTTGTTGTGGAGGGATTATGGAAAGTTTTCCTTTGGCTGCTGGCAAGGATCGTGGATCTGCTTGCCCTTACCCATAAGCCGGTCAACGCAATAAAGGAGTGGACGCTTCAAACAATAGGAGGAAATAGGGATAAATGATTAAGAAATTGATAAAGTATGTGGGCGAATATAAAAAGCCAACCATACTAACCCCTATATTTGTTTTGTTGGAATCAGTAATGGAAATACTGATTCCTCTTTTAATGGCAAAACTTATCGACGACGGGATCGATATGGGGGATATGAACGCAATTGTAAAATATGGTGTGATTTTACTGGGAGCAGCGCTTCTTACCATGTTTTTCGGCTCGGCTGCGGGGCTGACAGC
>CAVJCN010000134.1:0-5539 GCA_963647945.1 Absicoccus sp.
TCGTCAAGGGAGTTTGAAACCACGATTTTGCAGTCCGTAAGCCCTGCATCGTCCAGCATTTTGCGGGCTTTCTTAGTCAGGTAAGCCACATCGCCGGAGTCTATCCGGATTCCCATTGTCGCAGGCTTCATTTCCTTGAATACCCGGATCGCCGCAGGAACCCCCGACTTAAGTACATTATATGTATCCACCAATAAAACACAGTTCTGGGGATAAATTTCAGCATATTTTTTGAAGGCGGAATATTCGTCCGGATACATCTGTACCCAACTGTGGGCCATGGTTCCCAGCGCGGCGATGCCGTAGTCCCTGTCTGCAATCGCACAGGCGGTTCCCGCGCAGCCTCCGATATATGCCGCCCTTGCGCCTAGTATCGCCGCATCCGCGCCGTGGGCTCGTCTGGAACCGAATTCCATAATCGCTCTGCCCTGTGCCGCCCTGACGATTCTGTTGGCTTTGGTGGCGATCATGCTCTGATGGTTGATGCAAAGAAGCACCATGGTTTCGATGAACTGCGCCTGCATAACAGGCCCTCTGACAGTTACTATCGGTTCATGAGGGAAGATCGGCGTTCCCTCCGGCACTGCCCAAACATCGCACTTGAACTCGAAGTTTCTGAGATATTCGAGAAATTCCTCGCAAAACATATCCTTGCCGCGAAGATATTCGATGTCCTCATCGGTAAAGGTGAGCTTCTTAAGATACTCGATAAGCTGTTCAAGGCCTGCCATGATAGCATATCCGCCGCCGTCCGGCACTCTTCTGAAAAACATATCAAAATATGCAATGTCCTCTGCCATCCCTGACTGAAAATAGCCGTTTGCCATGGTGATTTCGTAAAAATCCGTCAGCATCGTCAGGTTCATTTTTTCTTTCATTTTGGATTTCCTCCGTGTGTTTTTTCCTTCGTTACCGTTTTTAGCGCAGCAACTTTTTCAAAAATTGTCCCGTGTATGATTCACTGCATACAGCCACTTCTTCCGGCGTGCCGGTTGTGACTATGGTTCCTCCCCGGCTTCCGCCGTCAGGCCCAAGGTCGATAATATGGTCTGCACGCTTTATTACATCAAGGTTGTGCTCGATAACCACAACCGTGTTGCCCGCGTCAACAAGCCTGTCAAGCACCGCAAGCAGCTTGTCCACATCTGCAAAGTGAAGCCCTGTAGTCGGCTCGTCTAAAATATACAGCGTCTTACCCGTGCTGCGTTTTGTCAGCTCCGAAGCCAGTTTGACTCGCTGTGCCTCTCCCCCTGAAAGCTGCGTTGAGGGCTGACCCAGTTTGATATAGCCAAGTCCCACCTCGTCAAGGGTGTTGAGATGCCTTGCAATTGACGGCACATTACGGAAAAATTCTACTCCTTCTTTGACGCTCATGTCAAGTACATCGAAGATACTTTTTCCTTTATATTTGACTTCCAGGGTTTCCCTGTTGTATCTTTTGCCCTTGCAGACCTCGCAAGGCACATATACATCAGGCAGAAAATGCATTTCAATACATATAATCCCATCGCCCCCGCAGGCCTCGCATCTGCCTCCTTTCACATTAAAGCTGAAGCGCCCTTTTTGGTACCCCCGGAGTTTCGCCTCGGGAAGGCTGGCAAACAAATCCCGAATATGGTTGAACATTCCCGTGTAGGTCGCCGGGTTTGAACGGGGAGTCTTTCCAATGGGGGACTGGTCGATGTCGATGACCTTGTCGATATTTTCCAACCCAAGGATTTCATCAAAATCCCCCGGCTCTTCCTGCAACCTGTTGGTCACCCTCGCCGCGCCTTTATAAAGGATTTCGTTGATCAAGCTGCTCTTTCCGGAGCCGGAAACTCCCGTGACGCAAACGAATTTCCCCAGGGGGATTTCCACATCGATGTTTTTAAGGTTGTTCTCACGGGCACCCCGTATTACCAGCTTTTCACCGTTACCTTCGCGCCTTTTCTCCGGCACAAAAATTTTCTTCGCCCCGGAAAGGTACTGCCCGGTCAAGGACTCCTTGCAAGCCTTTATGTCCTCCACCGTTCCCTGTGCCACAAGCTCGCCGCCGTTTATGCCGGCTCCCGGGCCTATGTCGATGATATGATCCGCCGCGTACATGGTGTCCTCGTCATGTTCCACCACAATCAGAGTGTTGCCGATGTCTGTCAGATGCCTTAGGGTCTGCAAAAGTTTCTCGTTATCTTTCTGATGAAGCCCGATACTGGGCTCGTCAAGGATATACAGCACCCCCACAAGGCCGGAACCTATCTGGGTGGCAAGCCTGATCCTCTGGGACTCTCCGCCGGAAAGGGTAGAGGCAGTTCGGCTGAGGGTGAGGTAGTCAAGCCCCACATCTACCAGGAAATTAAGTCTTGCTTTTATCTCCTTCAAAATCTGATAAGCGATTTTTTCATCTTTTTCGGAAAGTTTCAGTCCCTCTATAAATTCCAGTGCTTCCTTTATGGACAGTTCCGACAGCTGGGCGATGTTTTTGTCCCCCACCGTAACCGCCAAAATCTCAGGTTTGAGCCTCCTGCCTCCACACTCCGGGCACCGGCGCACCACCATGTACCGCGCCATTTTTTCCTTAAAATAGTCCGAGGTGGTTTCTCTGTATCTGCGCTCTATGTTAACGATTGCCCCCTCAAAAGGCCTGTCTTGATGGGAAACGCTTCCGGTGTTTCTGCTTACATAATCGTATACTAAGTGCTTGTCGCCGGTTCCGTAATAAAGTTCCTTTTTGAAGGATTCCGGCAATTCGCAAAGGGGCTTTGATGAATCCACGCCGTGAACCTTAATAAGGGCATCCACAAGCTGGCGATAAAATCCGCTAAACTCCATGGTGCCGAAAATCGGCTGAAGCGCTCCCTCGTCTATACTCAAACTTTCGTCAATCAAAAGTTTCGGATCGAGTTTCTGGGTAAATCCCAGCCCATTGCAGTGGGGACAGGCCCCGAAAGGCGCGTTGAAGGAAAACATTCTCGGTTCCAGTTCCTCCACGCTGACGCCGTGCTCCGGACAGGCAAGTTTCGTGCTGAAGGTCTTTTCGTAGTGCCGGTCATAAAAATCGCCGATTACCTCCACAAGGCCGTCACCCTGGGCGATTGCAAGCTCACAGGCCTCTGCGATCCTGCTTTCCTGGCCCAGTTTTACCACAATTCTGTCCACCACGATTTCTATTGTATGCTTAAAGGTCTTTTCCAGCTTGATTTCGTCCTCGTCCAGCAGGTAAATCTCCCCGTCAAGGCGAACCCTCGTAAAGCCCTCTTTGCGGATTCTTTCAATGATCTTCTCGTGGGTTCCCTTGCGCTGACGAACCACCGGAGCAAGAATTATGAGCTTCGTGCCCTCTTCAAATTCCATGATGGAATCCACCATCTGATCTACCGACTGACTGGCGATGGGTTTTCCGCACACCGGGCAGTGGGGTTTTCCGATTCGGGCATAAAGAAGCCTGAGGTAGTCGTGAATTTCCGTCACGGTGCCTACTGTAGAGCGCGGGTTGCGGTTTGTGGTCTTTTGGTCGATGGAAATCGCCGGAGAAAGGCCCTCGATGTACTCCACATCGGGCTTTTCCATCTGTCCCAGGAATTGCCGGGCGTAGGAAGAAAGGCTCTCCATGTATCGCCGCTGTCCCTCGGCGTAAATCGTATCAAAGGCAAGGGATGATTTGCCGGAGCCGGAAAGTCCGGTGAACACCACCATCTTATCTCTGGGAATTACAACATCGAGATTTTTCAGGTTGTTCTCGTTTGCTCCCTTTATAATTATGTCTTTTGACATTTGTTCTCCTTTTATAATCTGCTAATCTACAGTCTTACTTTGTATTCAAAAATTTGGTCGCGAAGCTGGGCCGCCCGTTCAAACTGCAAGTCTGAGGCCGCCTGTTTCATGTCCTTTTCCAGCTTCTTTATATAGTCCTTCAGTTCTTTCTTTGTAAGCTCTATCGGCTTCTTGCCTTCGTAAAGTTCCGCCGACGGCTCCATAACCTTTGTGGCCTCGATAACCGCCCTGATGGACTTCTTCACCGATTCCGGGGTGATTCCGTTTGCCTTGTTGTATTCGTCCTGAATCCTGCGGCGTCTTTCGGTTTCCTTTATCGCAGCATCCATGGCTCCGCTGACTCTGTCCGCATACATAATCACCCTGCCCTCTGCATTTCTGGCGGCTCTGCCGATGGTCTGGATAAGGGAAGTTTCGGTTCTGAGAAATCCTTCCTTGTCCGCGTCCAAAATCGCCACAAGGGACACCTCCGGAATGTCAAGTCCTTCACGAAGCAAATTTATGCCCACCAAAACATCGAAAACTCCCAGCCGCAAGTCCCGGATAATTTCCATTCTCTCCAGCGTATCCACCTCGGAGTGAAGATATCGTACCTTTATATTTACCCCCTTGAGGTAGTCCGTCAAACTTTCCGCCATCTTTTTTGTCAGGGTCGTTACCAGAACCCGCTGACCCCGCTCCGTCACCTTGTTGATTTCTCCGATGAGATGGTCGATTTGCCCCTCTGTTGGAACAACCTCTATCGGCGGATCCAGAAGCCCCGTAGGTCTTATGATCTGCTCTGCGTTGATACCGCCGGAAACCTCCTTTTCATAGGCGGCAGGAGTGGCGCTGACGAAAACAATTTGATGTGTCAGTGCGTCAAATTCCTCAAATTTAAGAGGCCTGTTGTCCAGTGCCGATGGCAGTCTGAATCCGTATTCCACCAGAGAAGATTTTCGCGAGCGATCCCCTGCGTACATTGCCCGAAGCTGGGGCAGCATAACATGGGACTCGTCTATTATAATCAAAAAGTCATCGGGGAAGTAGTCGATCAGCGTGTAAGGCCTGCTCCCCGGTGGCATTCCGTTGAGATGCCGGGAGTAGTTTTCGATACCCTTGCAGCTTCCCACCTCCCGAAGCATTTCCAAGTCGTATCGCGTCCGTTGCTCGATTCGCTGGGCTTCCAAGAGTTTTCCTCTGTCCTTGAACCACTGCACTCTCTCGATAAGCTCCGCGTCTATGGTTTCTATCGCCTTTTCCATCTTTTCCGGAGAAGTCACATAGTGGGACGCCGGATAGACGGCGATGTGGTTCCTGAGGCCGATGATTTCCCCTGTGACAGGGTTTATTTCCTTGATTGATTCTACCTCATCCCCAAAGAGCTCCACTCTGACGGCGGATTCCGCCCCTGCAGGATAGATGTCGATGACATCTCCCCGGACGCGAAAACTCCCCCGCTCAAATGCCATGTCGTTTCGGACATACTGAATGTCCACCAGCCTGCGCAAAATGTCCTTGCGGGGTTTTTCCATTCCCGGACGAAGGGAAAGCATCTGATTTTCGTAATCGAAGGGGCTTCCGAGGCCGTAAATGCAGGAAACCGAAGCTACAATGATCACATCCCTGCGTTCTGCCAGGGCCGCCGTTGCCGAGTGCCTGAGTTTCTCGATTTCGTCGTTGATATCGGAATCCTTTTCTATATAGGTGTCCGTGGAAGGCACATAGGCCTCCGGCTGGTAATAGTCGTAGTAGCTGACAAAATACTCCACCGCGTTCTCCGGGAAGAACTCCTTGAACTCGCCGT
>CAVJCN010000135.1:0-5520 GCA_963647945.1 Absicoccus sp.
ACGGCTACGCCCTTTCGGGTTCGAATCCCAACTTTCGTCTAAAAATTAAGAAGACACCAAAAGACACCTTTTAGTCGGGGTCCCCGGAAAGCGTTAGCTTTTTGGGGAAAAGGAGCAGCAACGAAGCGCATGAAAAAACCGACCCTAAAGTCGGTTTTTGATAGCAGCGTAGTTTGCTGCGACGTGGTCGAAGGGATTTTGCAGCCCTCCTGCGGAGGTCTGCCGCCCTGCGCCTCCCTTTTCGGTCGGCTTGCGCCGTAGCCTACTCGACCCTCCACCGGAGGCTCTCCCTTACGGCTACGCCCTTTCGGGTTCGAATCCCAACTTTCGTCTAAAAATTAAGAAGACCCCAAAGGAGTCTTCTTAATTTTGGTGCGGTCGAAGGGATTCGAACCCCCATGGTTTCCCACACGGACCTGAACCGTGCGCGTCTGCCAATTCCGCCACGACCGCAAATATTAGATTAAATGTTCGGCGCGTAAAAGAGAACGCCTACCGAACATTCAATATTATACAACATCTTTTTCGCAAATGCAACGAAAAAATTTAAGAAACGGTGATTTCTTTCTTTCGCAGCCTACTGTAAACGCTTCTCCTAATGAGGGCATATATAACCGAAAACAGCGGAATGAACAGGATGATTCCGAACACGCCGGAAACCTTGCCGCCCACAACCACTGCAAGGAGCGTCCAAAGCGCCGGCAAGCCCACGGAGCTTCCCACAACCTTAGGATAAACGATGTGCCCCTCGATTTGCTGTATGATGAAGAAGATTATTACAAACCAAAAGGCTTGCTTGATGTTCACAACCGCCAGCAAAAGCGCGCCGAAAACCAGACCGATGAAAGCTCCCACAAATGGAATCAGCGACATACAGCCGATTACCACCGAAATCGTCCCGGCATACGGGAATTTCCCGATGAAAAGGGTCACAAAGAACATCGTTCCCAGAATCACTGCCTCAAGGCACTGCCCCGACAGGAAATTCGCAAAAGTCTTGTAGGAAAGGCTGGCAATGTCGCAGGCTTCGTCCGCCCAAGGTTTTTTAAGATAGGCATATGCAAGCTGCTTCGCCTGCTTTCCCAGCTTTTTCTTGTTCAGCAAAATATATATGGCAAAAATCAGCCCGAACAAAATATTTGCAACCACACCGAAAACACTGGTAGCCGCCTGCCCTGCGGTGGAAAGTATCTCGCCGCCATGCTCTTTGAGCCTGTCAAGCATCGTATCCCAGTCAAGATTTTCCATCAGGCTGCTTATGTAACTCATGTCCAGCCCGTAGCCCTCCGCAACGGTGATCCAAGACTTGTAATTCGCGTTAACGATTTCTGCGATTTTCTTGCCTGATTCCACCAGATTCGGGAAAATAACATTTCCTATAAGATACGCGCAAAGCACGAACAGCACCAAGGTAATGATAAGGCTCAGCGCCGTCTTCGCCTTCCCCAAGAACTTTGTGGGGTGTCTTTCGTCAAGCCACTGGATTTTTCGCTCGAAAAACCCCATCGGCACATTTAGTATAAACGCAATGATTCCCCCTGCAATCAGCGGCATAATCAATCCTATCAATGTTCCTGCCACTCCCGCCACCGTCTTTAAGTTAAGCAGCGCCACCAGCAGCGTTACTCCCAATATAACTAAAATAATGCTCTCTCTGAATTTATTCTCCGGTTTGTTTTCCATCTTATCCCCTGTAATTTTTCTGCAACTTCGTTTTTCTCTATTCTACCCTCATTTTCGCCGTTTGTAAAGCTAAATTCCCTTCGTGGCCCCCGTAAAAGGCTCATAAAAAATGTTAAATTCCGCCGTAAAATATGCTCATAATATTCCAGATGCTTACCCCCGCAAGCCCGTATTCATCAATTAAATCAAGCCTCGCCCGCCAGCTTTTTTCGTTCTCGAACCAGACGATATGCTCGCTGCCATCCTGCGCCCTGTAAGTAAAAAACGGTGCCTGGGCCTCTTCATCGTACTCCACCGCCGCCCTGTAATATTCAGCCCTTGCAAGCGCCTGATAATTGGACAGCTTCTCCGCCTTTGACTCGCCCCGCACAAAGGGGAGCTTCCAGTCATAGCCATAGTTACTCATTCCCATTAGGATTTTCTCCGGCGGGATTTCCGAAACCCCGTAATCAAGCACCCGCCTTACACTGTTAATGGGTGAAACCGGCATGGGCGGGCCGTAGGTATAGCCCCATTCGTAGGTCATGAGCAGGCAATAGTCCGCAGCCTCCCCCATTCCGGCATAATCGTGTCCCTGATACAAAAGCCCCGTCTGCTCTGCGCTTGTTTTCGGCGCAAGGGCTACGCTGGTTACATAGCCTTGGGGTGCCAGTCTCCGCCTGGTTTCCCCCACCAGGCTCACATAGTCCCCGGCATATTCCGCGGCAATATATTCAAAGTCAAAATCCACGCCGCCCATGTTTTTTTCGCGGATATTTTTTTCGATATTGTCCATCAGATTTTCCCTCGCCTCGGAATTTCTGAAAACCCCTGTGGCGATATTGTCGTTAAAATTTCCCGCGCTGTCGAGGGGCGTAAGCACCATCATGGGTCTGACTCCGGCTTTGTTTGCGGCGCTTACGATGTTTTCGTCCGCCAGCCCGATAAGCTCCCCCTCCGCAGTAAATCCATAACTGAAAGCAGCCACCCAGGAAAGTCTGGGCAGCCACCACTGCAACGTTTCATTTGAAATTGACGGATAAGCGTATCCGTTTACGATGTATTCAGCCATTTTCCGCGCCTCCCTGACACATTCTATGCCAAAGCCTGCCCGAAAATGACGGTTTTACTCAATCTCCCCCTCCTCGATATAGCCGTTTTCCACCATACATTCAAGAACCTGCTGCCTGCGCTCCTCTGCCAGCGTCGGGTTCACATCCGGTGAATAAACCGATGGCGCATTAGGAATCCCTGCCAGCATCGTTGCCTCGTAATCGTTTAGATCGCAAGGTTTTTTGCCGTAGTAGCCCTCCGCCGCCTCATAGACGCTGTAATACCCCGAGCCGAAATAAATGGAATTTACATAAAGCTCGAAAATCCTTTTCTTGTCACAGAACTTTTCGATATCCCGGGCCACAAAGACCTCCGCGACCTTGCGGGTAAACTTTTTCTCCTGCGTAAAATACATATTCTTGGCAAGCTGCTGGGTTATGGTGCTTCCGCCCTCAATAAGGCTTCCCGCCTCTATATTGTGCCACATCGCCCTGCCCGTGGCCAGGAAGTCAAAGCCGTGATGCCGGAAAAATCTGCGATCCTCCGCCGCAATCACCGCATCAATATAGCATTGAGTCAATTCTTCGTAATTTGTAAAATGCTCTTTTCCCTGTATTTCGCTGATTTTTTCGCTGAGAGGGCAGTCTGAAACCGCCTCTTTGTACATTTCGTAGCCGCTTACCAAAACCACCGCCGAAGCGATGGCCGCCACAAGCAAAATCAGCAAAATCAGCTTTCTCAAAGCCTTTCTAAACATTCCCCTTCCCCCTCGTTTCCTACATTGTAGCACAAAATCCCCGAAGTAAAAATACTCTTTACTTACAAAAATAGCCCGAAGCCTTACACTTTCGTAAGTTTCGAGCTTTTTAGCAAGTTTTTAGCGGTTTTTATCCGAGTATGGAAACTCCCAGCGGAAGCAGGAACGGCACCGCAAGGGTAGTAATCGTGCCGCTTATAAGGGCCACAAGGCTAAGTTCCGGGCCCACCGCCCGGCTCACCGGGATCAGCATCGTGTCCATACATCCTCCTGCTCCTGAGGCAATGGCGCTGCCTTTGCTGATTTTCGTAAGCAGCGGCAAGAGGGCAATGGTAAACACATCCCGCGACACATTTACGATAAATCCGTACACCCCCGCTTCGATGCCGTAGGCTTCCGTGAGAAACGCTCCGGTAAGGCTGTAATAGCCCATTCCGCTTGCGGATAGCACCGACCATTTCAGCGGCACCCCCAGCAAGAGCCCGCCGAGAAATCCCCCCAGCAGGCAGCCTAAGAATATGGACAGGGGCAGGAACAAGATTTTCAACCCCAGCTTTTTTATATACACGAATACGCTTTTGTTGGAAGCCAGCATCACCCCGGCTCCCATGTACAGAAAAATCAGCGAAACCGTCAGCGCCGTGTCCAGCCAATGGTTTTCGCCCTTAGGTACGAAAAAATACCCTGCTATGATTCCCGCCGCTATGAAAGCAGGCATCGCCACCAGCAGGGTAGGAAATGCCTTTTCATCGGGCAGCATCTCTTCGGGCTTCTTCTCCGATGGGAAACTCTCCGGATTTCCCGAAACCGCCGACTCGGTCGCTGTCAAAGTTTCCGAAAATTTCTGAACTGCCCCGGATGCCGTCGAATTTTCTTCGGTGCGCTCCGCCGCAAGCTGCAAACGGATTTTTTCCAAGGGCATAACTGTCTTTTCGCAAACCAGCGTAAGCCCCACGCTGCACCAAATGGCTGCAAGGGAAATCAGGAGGCATTTTATTCCGATGCTTCCTAAATTTTGCATCACCGTGTCCGACAGTCCGATGGAAAGCCCGATAACCGCCATCAGCGCAAACAAAGCGATGTTCATGAGGATATCCGAGGCTTTCAGCGCCTTTTCCGGCAATCCCCGCCAGTTGATAAGCGCCCCCAGCGTGATACAGATAAAAGGTATATACAGAAACATTTTTATTCCCTGTTTTATTTCCTATTCCTTGATAGTTCCGTCCGCGTTAAATACCGGAAGTTTTCCCAGGCAAACGATGTCTTCTCTGTCCGCCGCGTCCCCCTCTGCCAAAACAGCCATCTTACCGATGATGTTTCCGCCGGCTCTTGTAACGAGGTTTTCAATGGCTCTAAGGGATTCTCCTGTGCTGATTACATCGTCAATTACCAGCACTCTCTTGCCCTTGATCAAATCAATTTCTCTCTGGCCGATGCAAAGGGTCTGAATGAAATTCGTGGTGATGGAGTCCACCTCTGTGGTAAGCAAGTTGTCCATATAAACCTTTGGTGCCTTGCGGGCAACCACATATTCGTTTACCCCTGCCTGACGAGCCATTTCGTGAATAAGGGGGATACTCTTTGCTTCTGCGGTAACCATGATGTCAAACTCCGGTGCTCTTTTCAGCAGTTCTCCCGCCGCCGCTATCGTTACCTCGACATCTCCGAACATTATGAATGCCGCAATATACAAATCGTCACTTACCTTGCATAAAGGCAGCTGCCTTTTGCAGCCTGCTACTGTCATTTCGTAAAACATATCCGTCTTCCTTTCCGTGTCTTTCCACCCACCTATTATACACTCCCCGAAAGCAAATTTCAACAGAAATCCCCCGCAGTTTGCGCTTGCGGGGGACTTCCGGTTTGTTGTTAGGTTTTGCCCGATTTCAGGCTTTCCGCACGATACAGCCTTTCTTAAAGAAGCAAACGGCATATTTCAAGATTTCCTGGTAGCCGTCATCTTCCAGCGGCACAGCGTACTTTTGCTCCTCGATCTGGGCGAGGGCTTCTTCGCACTTTTTCTCCATGCCTTTGAAAGTATCGGAAAT
>CAVJCN010000136.1:0-5513 GCA_963647945.1 Absicoccus sp.
GTCTGCGGCTGTATGATGCAGCAGCAGCACATCATCGACACCCTCAAAGCGAAATATCCGTGGGTAGACATAATCTTCGGAACTCACAATCTCCATAAACTTCCGGAGCTTCTGGACAATCTTTATAAAGAAAAGCATAAGCAGCTTGAGATTTGGGAAGACGGAGGAGAAATAATAGAAGGGCTTCCTGCCAAAAGACTCTTTAAGCACAAGGCATTCGTAAACATCATGTACGGCTGCAATAATTTTTGTACATACTGCATCGTGCCTTACACCCGGGGCAGGGAAAGAAGCAGGGTGCCGGAGGAAATTTTCCGAGAGGTTCAGGAACTTGCCCGGGAGGGAGTAAAGGAAATTACACTTCTTGGTCAGAATGTTAATTCCTACAAGGGAATAAGCTGCAAAACCGGAGGAAAGACGGACTTTGCGGATTTGATTTATCTTTTGAGCGAAGTCGATGGCATTGAGCGGATCCGTTTTATGACCAGTCATCCAAAGGACATTTCGGACAAGCTGATCGAGGCCTACGGGAATTGCTCTAAACTGGGACATTATATTCATTTGCCGGTTCAGGCGGGTTCCGACAAAGTCCTTAGAGAAATGAACCGCCATTATACCAGGCAGGATTACCTGGAAATTGTCAGGAAATTGAGGCGCGTGGATCCAAATATTGCAATTTCAACGGATATCATTGTGGGATTTCCGGGAGAAACCGAAGAAGAATTTCAGGAAACCCTCACCCTTTGCGAGGAAGTGCGCTATGACTCGGCTTTCACTTTCCTTTATTCCGTGCGAAAGGGAACTCCGGCGGAGAAATTCGAGAATCAAATACCGGAAGAAATAAAGCACGAACGCTTTAATCGCCTGGTGGAAGTAATTAACAGGATTTCCGCCGAGAAAAACGCAGAATATGTAGGCAGGGTGGAAAATGTTTTGGTGGACGGCCCGTCGAAAAGAGGCTCAAAGACCTGCGGCGGCAGAACGGAGAGCTTTAAACTTGTGAATTTTGAAGGAACTCCGGAGATGACCGGAAATGTGGTTGCTGTCAAGATCACAGATGCAAACACTTTCAGCCTTGAAGGCGAAGTTTTCAAAGGCGAAGCGTTCAAAGACAAAGAAAGCAAGTAAAATAAATAAAAAGTAATAACCCCCCGCGGAAGCTCATATATTTTCTTATAGAAAACAGGCTTTTACGGAGGGTTTTTATGATAAAGGATAATATAATAAATGGTAGTATATATGAAGATATCGCAAGACGAACCGGCGGTGACATTTACATCGGCGTTGTAGGCCCTGTCAGAACCGGAAAATCCACATTTATCAAGAGATTTATGGACATTATGGTTTTTCCGAATATGGTGAATCCCTACGAAAAAACCAGAGTTATGGACGAATTGCCCCAAAGCGGAGAGGGAAAGACCATAACCACAACGGAGCCCAAGTTTATTCCGCCGGATGCGGTTCTTGTGTCCGGGGCAAGGGGCGCAAGGCTAAAGGTCAAACTCTGCGACTGCGTGGGATATCTTGTATCGGGAGCCCTTGGGGACAAAGAAGAAGATAAGGAAAGAATGGTTTCAACGCCGTGGTTTGAGGAAAAAATTCCTTTCAGCAAGGCCGCGGAAATCGGCACCCAAAAGGTTATTGCAGACCATTCTACAGTGGGCATGGTCATAACAACAGACGGATCCTTCGGTGAGATCCCGAGGCAGAACTATATCGAGGCAGAGGAAAAAACCGTAGATCAGCTAAAAGAACTGGAAAAGCCCTTCGTCATAGTTTTAAATTCGGCAACGCCGCAAAATCCGGGAAGCATGGAGCTTGCCGCAGAGCTGGAAGCCAAATATGACAGGCCCGTTGTACTTGCAAACTGCCGGCGTATGAGTGAAGAAACCTTTGAGGAAATTTTCAATAAACTCATCTATCAATTTCCGGCATATGAAGTTGATTTTAATCTTCCGGGCTATATGGATGCGCTTCCTTGCAACCACAAAATAAAAGAAACAATGATAAGAAGCGTGCGAAGCTGGATGGAGGATTTTACAAGCCTGGGTCAGGTTTTGGATACCTGCGGAAGGATTGCGGACGGGGAAATAATCAAGGATGTAAAAATAATCAATGTGGATATGGGAAGCGGGGTAGTGGTGCTTCAGCCGATTCTCAGCGAGGGCCTTTACTACAAGGTGATCGAGGAGCTTATGGGGGCAAGGGTCACCGGCGACAGGCAGCTTTTTATGCTTCTGCGGGAATATGCAATAGCAAAGACGGCATATGACAACATGAAAGGGGCGCTGGAACAGGTTGCGGAAAACAGTTACGGAATCGTTGCCCCAAGATTGTCGGAAATGGTGCTGGAAAAACCGGAAGTTTTTAAACAGGGAAACAAGTACGGTGTAAGAATGAAAGCAAAGGCCTCTTGCCTGCACATAATCAAAACGGATATAACCACGGAAGTATCTCCCATTGTAGGAAGCGAAAGCCAGTCCGTTGACCTGGCGGAATATCTTACAGGTCAGTTTGCCAACGAAGAAACGGATATCTGGGAAACAAATCTTTTCGGAAAAACTCTCAGGGAAATGGTCACCGAACAGATGGAAAGCAAAGTAAGCAATGTGCCGGAGGCAATTCGCGGAAAGGTACAAAAATCCCTGCAGAGGATCAGCGATGACGGTAAAGATTACTTTATATGCATAATCCTATAATTTCAAAGCATCATAAATAATATGAAGAAGAAATTACAAAGCGATAAAATGCATGATAAAGAGCAAAAAAATATTGTACTTGTAGCGGTAATAACCTCATTCATAAGCACCTTTACAGGAAGTGCCCTGAACCTTTCAATACCTTCCATGGGAGAAGAATTTAACGAAAGTGCCCGGAGCATAGGGTGGGTTATTACCGTGTATATGCTGACCTGTTCCTGCATGGCGGTTACCTTCGGCAGGCTTGCGGATATATTTGACAGAAAGTTTATACTGCGAACAGGGATCCTTATTTTCGCCGTGGCATCCATAGCCTGCGCAGTGGCACAGGGCATGTTTGCGCTGCTTGTGTTCAGAACGATTCAGGGAATCGGAGCCTCGATGATTTTTTCCACAAATATAGCGGTGCTTACCGCGGCCTTTGATGAAAGCGAACGAGGAAAGATTCTGGGCTACGCCACCTGCGCCACCTATGTGGGGCTTTCCCTGGGGCCGGTGCTGGGCGGCGTACTTAATTATAACCTGGGATGGCGCTCTGTATTCGTTACTACCGGGGTTATATCTGCAATCGCTTTTTATCTTGCGCTGTTTAAATTGTCCCGGGAAAGCAAAATAAGACCGGACAAGCCGAATTGCAAAATAAAAGGAACAAATATCGATTTTGCCGGCAACGCAACATTTATTTTGGGTGTTTTTCTGGTCATGTACGGGCTTTCCGAAATAGGTGGGAAATCCTTTGCAATATGGATGCTTATCGCAGGAATTTTGACTCTTGCGGTTTTTGTAAAAGTCGAAGAAAAAAGCCGGTCACCGCTGATCGATGTCAGACTCCTAAAGGAGAATCCGCCCTATGCCAGGTCAAATATTGCGGCGCTCTTAAGCTATGGAGCTACCTTTGCCGTCAGTTATTTGCTTTCTATGTATTTGCAGGGGATCAGGGATATGACTTCCCAAGAAGCGGGGGTTATTCTTATAACATCCACCGCCCTCATGGCAATCTTTTCACCCATCTTCGGAAAAGTTTCGGACAGGAAATCTCCCTTTGCTCTTTCTGCCCTGGGAATGTTTTTCTCCGCAGCTTCCGCAGCTGCTCTTTGCTTTATCGATGGGTCAACACCGATATGGCAGCTTTTGATAATTCTTGCAGTATCAGGCTTTGGATTTTCCCTTTTTGCCTCGCCTAACACAAATGCGGTCATGTCATTTGTGAAAAAAGAAGATTACGCAGCTGCAACTGCCTTACTGGCAACGATGCGCTCCGGAGGGCACACCCTTTCCATGGCGATAATTACCGTTACTTTAAGCATCTTTGCAGGGGGCGATGCAGGCAGCGATGGGGCAGGTTATTCGGGGGACGGGATAATGCAAAGCATCAGAATTTCCTTTTTTATTTTTACAATCTTTTGTATACTTGGAATTTTTATGGCGATAAAGCGAAAAGTGTGATACAATATTTCAATATGTTGTTTAGCACAGGCTTTTTGGTATAAAAATACTATTATAATATTTGTAAGAGGTAATTTTTATGATAACTTATATGCAATCTCTGGGATGGATTGCGCTTGTTTATTTATTTAATATTTTGCTGATATTTACGGTTATCTTCAGCGAACGGAAAAGCCCTTCGGCCACCCTTGCGTGGGTAATGGTGCTTGCGTTTCTTCCAATCGTAGGCTTCGTTTTTTATATCATTTTCAACCAAAACTTTTCCCGAAGCAAGATAAACAAGCTCACCGAAAAGGAACATTATTTTGTGAGCCAGACATTAAAAAATCAGATCGAGGAAATGAACGACGAAAATTACGAGTTCAAACACCCCGAAACGAAAAACTGGAAGCATCTTATTAAACTGAATCAGGTTTACGGAAACTCCTTTTTTACGGAGAACAACAATATTGAGCTTATCACAGACGGTATCGAGCTGCAAAACAAGATGCTTGAGGACATAAAAAACGCAAAACACAGCGTTGAGGTGGAGTATTACATCATAAAAAACGACTTTGTGGGAATGAAGCTGATCAACCTTTTAACGGAAAAGGCGGCGGAGGGCGTTGAGGTCCGCCTGCTTGTGGACGCCCTTGGGAGCAGGCGAATCAACAATACCCTGCTTCGGGAATATCTTGAGGCAGGAGGCAAGGTAGGCTATTTCTTTAAGCCGAAACTAAAAATAATCGCGCCGAAATTCAATTACCGAAACCACCGCAAGATCGTCATCATCGATCATGAAATCGGCTATACCGGCGGCTACAATGTGGCAAAGGAATATATCGGCAGAAAAAAACGCTTCGGATATTGGCGGGATACCCATGTCCGGATAAAAGGTGACGCGGTAATGGATCTTTACGGCAGATTTGCCTTGGACTGGCGATTTACCACAAGAGAGAAAATCGAGCTGGTGCCGAAAGAAATCTCCTTTGGCAAGGAGAAGGGAAGCACCGGAATCCAAATCGTTTCCAGCGGACCAGAATCTCCGTCGGTGGAAATAAAGCGGGCGATGATGCGAATGATCACCTACGCGGAAAAACGGGTGTGGCTCCAAACGCCGTACTTTGTGCCGGATCCCAGCATATTCGAGTCTCTGAAAATGGCGGCCCAGTCGGGAGTAGACGTCAGGGTGATGATCCCCTGCAAGCCCGACCATATTTTCGTCTACTGGGCGACCTATTCCTATGTGGGCGATTTGCTCCGGTCCGGAGGCAGGGCCTTTATCTATGATAACGGCTTTCTCCACGCAAAGACTCTTGTGGTGGACGGCGAGGTAGGAACGGTAGGTTCGACAAATTTCGACAACCGAAGCTTCCGACTCAATTTTGA
>CAVJCN010000137.1:0-5500 GCA_963647945.1 Absicoccus sp.
ACAGGGTTTACATCGTACAAGGGGGACAGATGCCAGCCATCTGCCTTGAGGATAAAACCGTGGTTTCTCATATGGTCATCCGTATTGGATACGGCCATGTTGAACACGATTCTCTTCCATAGCTCCGTCAAATCTCTCTTGGGGGCAGCACCGTTGGCTTTGATAAAAGATACCAATTCGAGATAACTGGATCCGTCCGCTGCCGAGGCACCATCGGTCTTGCCGAGCATCGTCATGGCGGATGCGAAATGGATCCGCGCAGCACCATTCCGGTCAAACCTTCGTACAAGGAAAGTGCTGCCGTACTTAGAGAAGTCGATCAACATGGACTCTGGAACATCCAGACCGCAAAGTCTTGCAAGGTCATGGGTGACCTTTTCCCATGCGCCCACATTGACATCGTCATGCTTGGACGGGAACTTGGCGATCCATAGATTACCCTTCGTGTCCAGAACGGTGGCTTTCGGACGAGCGCCGCCCAGCGAGGAACCGGGCTTAATGAGTTGGTTGATCCATTTCTGCTCGAGACCAGACTCATCGTTTTCGAATTGGCGGGAGGCTTCTTCCAGCGTTCGCAGGCTGGTCCAGGGGGGCGTCGGGGTTTCCGAATCATCAGAGATGAACGACCCATCTTTGTCCAGCTTGAAGCGGATAGCTCCCATTCGAGTCTCGTCGTAGACGCCCATCAGGAAGTCACTGTCTAAGAGCTTTCTTGGTTTCCGACCTTCCTGTTCAGCCAGTATTCTTTCTCTGCGCGTCATCAACAGACGGCCCCAGCGGTCAGGGGAAGAGTCGGCGAAAAGGCCGAACACATTTTTTTCGCCAGTGGGATACTGACGTCCGGCATACAGTTGAAGATCTGGGTCGAGATACATGTAGTTTGAACTGCTTTTTAACCAGTCAGCATCATACTCAAAGGAGTAGTTCTCACGACCACGAACATTCTCCACGAAGAGCGTTCCCAGGAAGTTCGGCTCTGTAGATCTGAAATTTTCATAGACATAAATTACTTTCCGTTCTGACGCCACGGTCAATCACCTCCGTTTCGTGGTGCTCTCTTACGAGTGGTAAGTTCAAGATCTTGGAGCTTACGCCCCAACTCGTCATCCTTTGCAACGAGCAGAAGGTCTTTATCCATATTGTTCAGCGCATGCAGCACCGCAGCATAGATTCCAATCGCAACAGAGGGATTTCCCTTTTCCACATTCCATACTGTGGCGCGGCTTACACCAGCTCTTTCCGCAACTAATTCAGCAGACAGGTGCCGCCGTAATCTGGCAAGTTTGATCTGCTCCCCGAGCTGCTCCAAAATGGCCTGCGTCTGCGGCAGCACGGCAACACCCTTTCGCCCCATTCTGTACACCACCTCTACATTATCATTGTGTTTGTTATTATAGATGATGCACCTAGAATTGTCAATAAATAAAGACGTTAAATAACGAAAACGTGACAAGCTGCCTATTACTGCATTGTGTGCAAACCTTTTCGCCGATATGCATCTGACTTTATCATCTGGTAGGGGGAATCTATATAGAAGTGATCGTTCATTTTCCAAATTCCGAGCAAGGGCAGGAGGAACTTGCCGAGCGTGTTGCGACCGTCCATGCGCAGATAATCCATTCATATATTTCGAGGCTGGAATGTCCAACGGAGCAGAAGGTTGCACTTCTTGATGCGATCCAGAAAAACATCCGCGCTGAAATAAAGAAAGAGAAAGAGGGCTGATCCCTCGATCTCCTGCACTCAGACCGTTTCCTCTACAAGGTAGCCGCCGCCGAAGATGATCTCCAGCCTGCCGCCGGGATAGACCTTGATGCATTCCACCATCTGCCGGACGATGGAGTCATCATATTCCATGCACTTGCGCTCTCTTTCTGCGATGATGGCTTGGATCTGCTCGAGGCGGTTCTGTTCACCATTATCTCTGGCTGTGCTTTCCTGAATGGTTGCTATGCGTTGCTTGAGGAGCTCTGTTTCTTGTGACAGTGTCATGAATTCACTTTCATGGGCTTCAATGCCCTCACCGGATATGACGCTTTCATTGACGAGTGCCAGCATCTTATTGTTCAGCGCTTCGATCTTCCTCTCCAGCATATCCACTTCTTCCGGATCTCCGTCAAGACCGAGGGCTTCGCTGATAGTCGCTTTCATGAGCGCCTTGTAGGTGGCATTGTCCTGCTCATTGAACTTGTTGACCGCACGGACGATGGCTTCCTGTAGTTTGCCCTCCATGATGGTAGGCGAGTCGCTGCAGTATTTCTTGCCGTAGTCCAGGCGGCTGATGCAGCGCCACACGATGCGTTTAACGCCGTTTCTTGACCATGTCACGCGGCGGTAGCGGGTACCGCAGTTGCCACAGATGAGGACATCGGTCAGAGCGTAGCGGGAATACTTGCCTGTTGATGTGATGGAACTCTTTGCGGAGCCGGGTGTTTTCGTTTTTCGTCTGGCCAGTTCTTCCTGAACCTTGTTGAAGGTCACTCGGTCAATGATGGCTGGATGGTTGTTCTGGACATAGTACATCGGCGCCTCGCCGGTGTTCTTCTTCCGCTTCTTTTCGATGCAGTCGATGGTGACGGATTTTTGCAGGATAGCATCTCCGCAGTACCGCTCGTTGGAGAGCATATTCATGATCATGCCTTTACTGAAGCTGATGGTTTTGCCGGGAATATCATAGTTCTCAGCCTGCATCATCTTGGAGATTTTGTCCACAGTTTCTCCGGCCAGATAGAGGTTAAAGATGCGTTTCACGATAGCCGCTTCGCTCGGTACGATCTCCGGTTCACCGTCAGCGCCCTTTTTATAGCCGAGAAACCGCTTGTACATAAACACCGGGGTTCCTTCCTCGAACTTCTTGCGGACGCTCCATGTGATATTCTTGCTGATGCTCTCGGATTCGGACTGTGCGAAGCCCGCATAGATGACCAGATACAGTTCGCTATCCGCCTTGAGGGTATCGATCTGCTGCTCCTCAAAGTAGACGCCGATGCCTTTGGACTTGAGCATTCGGACATAGTCAAGGCAGTCCACCGTATTTCTGGCAAATCGGGATACGGACTTAGTAATGATGTAATCGATCTTCCCAGCTAGACAGTCGTTGATCATCTTGTTGAACTCAGGTCGCTTATCGGCTCTTGTGCCGGACTTGCCCTCGTCAGCGAACAGGCCTGCGAAGCACCAGTCTTTGCGGCTGGCTATCATCTCAGTGTACACCTTCTTTTGGTTGGTGTAGGAGACGAGCTGTTCTTCACTGTCTGTCGAGACTCGGCAGTACGCCGCCACTCTCTTCTGCCTGTATTTTTCTTTGTCTACCGTCATAGAGCGTTTCGGCTCTATGACTGTGACGATCTTCTTAGGGACTTTCGTTACTTCCATCGTCCAGCGTGACCTCCGTTTCTGTCTTAGTATGAAGTACCACCTTGCCTTGCTCGCCGAGCGTGATGTATGAGGCGAGGGTGGTAAAGTAATCTCGATTGAATTCATCCTGCGTGACCATCATATGTGCCGCTTTTCTTGCGAGCGACACTGTGAGGTTCAACTTGGCATTGCTTTGCTCGTACATGAGCGACGCCATTTCGATGGTCTTCTCTATGATGTATTCCTCATTTGGAGCGTCACGCTCCAGCTCCAGAGCGATATCGTTTCCTACCTTGGTGACCTTCGCGTCCGGTTCATACCGTTTCTTGGGCTTCGGCTGGAGCAGATGGTCATTGAGGATGATCCGATTGATGAGGACTGTAATGGTTTCGAGGAGGTGGGCATCGCTGATGCGGACTCTGATGCCGCATTCATCGTTTGTGCAGTTCCAGCTCTCTCGAATGCGGTGCTTCATGCTGATGCGGCGCTTCATCGGCTGACCGCAGTTGTCGCACCGGACGAAGTCCCGGAGCAGGTCGATGGCATCGTTTTCCTTCTCACAGGTATTGCGCTGCCGTGCCGTTTTCAGGCTGACCGCTGCTTCATATATGGCTTCATCTATGATGGGGTCGTATTCTTCAGTCCCAACATATTTGGCGTTGTCGATGATCCTTGCGATACGGGCTTTATCCCATGTGGTGGTCTTTTGTGTATATGGGATCTGGCGGCCGGTCAGTTCTTCCGCGATTGCTTTGAGAGAAGCGCCGTTCAGATATGCCTTAAAGATATCTCGGATGACTTCCGCTTCCTCCGTCGATATGACCGTTCTGCCATTTCGCATCGTGTACCCGTATGGGATGTACCGTGTTTTTTTCATGGTCGCCTCCTATATGCGTTCTTTGAATCGAAGCCCGCCAAGGAGTTCTATGGACATTTCATCCTCTTTATTGATTTGGATGGACTTCACAATTTCCAGAAAGAGTTTCTCATCGAATGTTTCAAGGGGGTCTTCCAGTTCGAAGATGAGCATCTTCAGCTTCTTGACTTCTTCCAGCATGGTGGCAGCTTTCGAATTAAACTTTTCCTGCCTGACATCCTTGAGTTTTGCCAGCTCTGCATTGATCTCATTGGTTTGTGCCTGATAGATTTCAGGGGCGAGGTATCCCTTGGAGCGGAGCTGTTCGAGCATAAGCAGTTTCGCATTCAGCTCGGCGATGCCCTTGCTTAAATCTCGGGCGGCCAGATTGTTTCGCTTCATAGCTGCCAGCGTCATCTCCAGTCTGTTGATGACCTGCCCGAGAATGTTATCTTCCGAGAATCGCAGTTTGTTTGCCATGGAGATGAAGCCGTCGTAGATCCGTTCTTCGCTGTAGTAGTTGGAACTGCAGGCTGTGCTGTCATCTTTATGACGGGAGCATACCCACTTCACGGTGCCCGATACGATCCTGCGCCTATAGAAAGAGCCGCACTCAGAACACTGAATGCGGCTTGTAAGCGGATAGATATTTTGTGTTGTCACTTTGGAGAAGTTCTCTTTGCGCTTTTCGATAAGGGCTTGAACCGCATCGAATACAGGTCTATCGATGATGCCGGGGTGCGTCTCCTTTGCATAGAAGCGGTCTTCCTGCCCACGGTTGATATGCCGATTGAACGGGACGGTCTTCTCACCATAAGTCTTTTGATAGAAACTGTCGCCGATATACCTTTCGTTCCTCAAGATATATGCTACATGGCTCGGACGCCAGATTTCTTTTCCACACTTAGTAGGGATATTGAGCTTCTTTAGCTCTCTTGCGATCTCACTTGTGGAGAAGCCTTGCAAGTATAGAGTGAAGATATTCCGCACAATGACTGCTTCCGGCTCATATACGGCCAGCATTTTGTCGATCAGACGGTATCCGTAGGGGACATTGCTGGCCACATACTCACCGAGTTCCATGCGCTTGACGATAGAGAGCCGCTGGTTCATGGAGATGGACTGCGATTCCTCCTGCGCCAGAGCAGAGAAGGTATTAAGAAGCATCTCGTCGCCCATAGAGAGCGTTGAGATGCCTTCCTTTTCGAACTGGACGCCCACGCCCAGCAGCTTGAGTTTTCTTACATAGGACAGCGCGTCTTTTGTGTTCCGTGCAAAGCGGGAGAT
>CAVJCN010000138.1:0-5489 GCA_963647945.1 Absicoccus sp.
GTTCAGAGCGACGGGGGATAACGAGGACATGGTAAAGGCTTGCGGCGTTTCCTGTGATACTATGAAACTCATGGGGCTGGCGGTTTCCAACGGATTTGTGGGACTGGCGGGAGGAATGCTGGCGCAGAACCAGGGCTTTGCGGACATAAACAGCGGCGTGGGAATGATGGTTATCGGACTTGCTTCGGTGATTCTGGGCGAAGTGATCTTCGGCACGAAAACTCTGCTTAGGAGGCTCATCGCAGCATCGCTGGGGGCGGTGCTGTACCGAATTTTCATGGCCCAGGCTCTTTATATGGGCATGGATCCGACGGATATGAAGCTGGTATCCGCGGCCATAGTAGCCATCGCTCTTTCACTGGGCCTTTTAGGTGAAAAGGGCAGCAAACTTCACCTCAAATTTGCGAGGAAAGGAGCCGAACAAAATGAATAAACTTCTCGAAGTAAATGGGATAACAAAGGTGTTCAGCGCCGGAACGGTGAACGAAAAAACGGCTCTCAGCAAGGTCAGCCTTACTATGAACGAGGGGGACTTCGTTACGGTGATAGGAAATAACGGAGCCGGCAAATCCACCCTTCTGAATTGTATAGCAGGGGTTTTCGGTGTGGACGGGGGCAGCATCATTCTTGACGGCGAGGACATTACAAAGCTGCCGGAACATAAACGGGCCCGGCACATCGGCAGGGTGTTCCAAGACCCTCTGAAAGGCACGGCCTTCGACATGACCATAGAACAAAATCTTGCTATTGCCTATTACAAGAATAAGCCCCGCGGATTGCAGCCGGGAATCACGAAAAAAGATCGGGAATTTTTCCGGGAAAGGCTATCCATGCTGGGAATGGGACTGGAAGACCGCATGACCGAAAAGGTAAAACTCCTTTCCGGAGGCCAAAGGCAGTCACTGACCCTGTTCATGGCGGTGATTGCAAAGCCGAAACTCTTGCTTTTGGACGAGCATACGGCGGCCCTTGACCCTGCGGCTGCGGCGAAGGTGCTGGAGCTTACGGATGTGTTCGCCTCGGAGCCGGGAATGTGCACCCTGATGATCACTCATAATATGAAAGACGCTCTCCACTACGGCAACAAGACGATTTTGATGAAAAACGGCAAAATCGCCATGGAGCTTTCCGGCGAAGAACGCAAGGCAATGACAGTGGAAAAACTCATAGAAAAATTCAGTATTGACAGCGACAGAATGCTGCTGTAGATGCAAAAAAAATAATCAACTCCGAAGACCATATCCTCGGAGTTTTTATTTAACCTACTTAAACAGGAAAGTCCGTTGCTTTTATTGACCGGTACATTTGCTCCGCGTAGGTGCAAATAATACGAGAATTTGCCCCCGAAAATGTGCAAATAATTCAAAAATTAACCCTCTGTAGGTGCAAAAAACTCTTAAATTTGCTTGATAATTGATGCAGCTTTGGAGTTTTTTGCTTGTCAATATGGGCGATAGCGCATGAATTTTATGAAATTACGAATCAAATGGAGCCTTCAATGCATAACAAGTATTAAAAATTTTAAAAACACTATTGACAATATTCGTATATTGTTTTATTGTTGTTTTAGGAGGAGTAGAGCATGGAACTATTATCTTGTTGCCCGGTATGCAAAGGAAAACTCACTATAAAACATTTATACTGTGACGGGTGCGGGCTTGAACTTTCAAACGATTTTGAACTAAGTAACTTTGACTATCTTGGCGAAGACGATAAGCGATTTATCATTACTTTTCTTAAGGCAAGGGGAAATCTATCCGTGCTTCAAGATATACTTAATATCTCATATCCGACCGCAAAGAATAGACTGGAGCAGGTTATTAGAAACCTTGGAATTGAGGAGGATGAGGCTATGCTAAATGCAAAAAATCTTGCTGAGAAAGCTGAAATGACGATTGGAGAGAAGCCTTCCGATATAATTAGAAATAAGCTGATTGCTGTGGGCGGAAGCGTAAGTATCCCACAATATAATGGTGACTTATGTGAAGTTTATTTATGCGATAACGGACACTCCTTTGGAAGCCCGAAACTCCCACAATTTTCACTTGATTTTAGTGTTTTCGATATTGTTGTGGAGATGCTTGGACGAGAAGGAGGGAAAGCTCGTAAAGGTATGGGTCGCGGAAAGAAAGATAAAGTTGGAAGCAAGAACTGTGATGAGCATACAATAATAGGCATAGTGGCGACAGAATACTTCGGAAAGAAAGAAGGAGAATCAACATTTGACCCCGTCTTTGTGATTGCAGCAATGCTTTCGTGGGCAGATATTGCAGAAAACGGTCGTGGATATATAAAACTGAAATAGCTATTTCGGTGGAGGGAAGTCGATGTTTAAGAATTTTGATACCGCATATAAAGTGAGCAGGATATGCGCCACAATAGTATTTTACCTGGTAGTTGTATCGATAATACTTGCGTATCTTATGCTTTCATGCATGTGGCGGCTCATTACTATGGCAGTGCTTTCCAAAAAAATGAAAAGTAATTCCACAAAAGGAATATTCACAGCCGGAGTCATTTTAGGGATGTCACGGGGGTTTATTGGGAATAAACCTACTTAAACAGGAAAGTTCGCTGCACATACACCTTGCTGGCGAAGGAGAGGGCAAAGTTTTCCATGAGATATTTGTTGTCCCGACCGGGGATTTCCTCGTTCCGGATGTGAACCTCCCCGGAAAAAACATGAAACAGCGCGGTTTCGATGGCCTCGCAAAAGCGGTTGTAGGTAATTTCCGTGGTTTCCAGGCTGATTCCCAGCTTAATGAGCTTGCCGATTTCCTCCGTGGAATAGCAGTTTTTGAGAATGTAGACCACGATGATCATTGCAACGGAGAGCTTCGGATATTTTTTGTTCACGGGAGCGTCCACGATTTTTGCTTTGACATAGTTATTAACCATGCTCTTTGTCAGAGGGGCGGCACCGATGCAGGCGAAAAAAGTCCCAAAGGTGTCGTCAATCAGCGCCACCACCTGATCCATATAAAGGTCGATGTTGGGAAGCTCTGCCCATCTGGGGATATGAAAGTTTTTAATGATATCGTCAGACATTACATTATTTTTATGCATCTTTCCACCTCTTCGTATACTATATCACACAAAAAGCGGTCTGTAAAGGTTGACATTGTATGCAATGCGTGTTAAGCTAGTATCGAATACTAGGTAAAGGAGAAACCTGATGGATTATAAAGAAAGAAAAGCCTTTGAGCTTAAAAGAGCCGAGGACTTTATCGCAAGCATCAACGCGATGGACGACCCGGATATTATGTATAAAGTCAGCCACCCGATTACAGACCTCAAGGACATGATGAACAAGAGCGTGGAAAGATACGGCGCGGATCATGTGGCATTCAAACAGCGCTTCGTGAAGAACGAGCCTTTCCGGGAAATCACCTATGGGCAGACCTTGGAAGATCTGAACGCACTGGGAACGGTGCTTATCGAACTGGGGCTGAAAGACAAGAGAGTCGCGGTAATCGGCGACAACTGCTATCAGTGGGCATCATCGTACCTTGCCATCACCTGCGGACTGGGAGTTGTGGTACCTCTGGACAAGGAGCTGGGAGCCGGCGAGCTTGAACAGCTCATAAAAGAAGCGAACTGCGAGGGAATATTTTTCACGAAAAAATTCCTCAGCATTTTCCAGGACATAAAGGAAAGAGGCGAAACGAACCTCAAGGTTCTCGTAAATATGAACGCAGAAAAGGAAGAGGACGGCGTATTTTCCTGGTCACAGCTCATCGAAGAAGGCAAGAAATTAGTTGCCGGCGGCGATCGCCGCTATCTCGATGCGGAAATGTATCCGGACGAAATGGGAGTTCTGCTCTTTACCTCCGGAACAACGGGAATCGCCAAGGGCGTAATGCTTTCCCAGACGAATATCTGCTGCGACCTGATGAGCGCCCCGACCCTGCTGGACACCAACGAAAGGGACACTTTCTTCAGCGTATTGCCATTGCACCACACCTACGAATGTACCTGCGGCTTCCTCATGCCGATGTACAAGGGGGCTTGCATAGGCTATTGCGAGGGACTCAAATACATCCAGAAGAACCTGCAAGAAATCAAACCGACCTTTTTCTTAGGCGTGCCTCTTATCTTCGAGATGCTCTACAAGGCGATTTGGAAGAACATTCGCAAGCAGGGCAAGGAAAAGGCTGTGCGCAAAATTTTGAAGCTCAATAAGACCACTTCAAAGGTGGGGCTTAATCTCAATAAAATGCTGCTAAAGGACATTTTGCAGGTCTTCGGCGGCAACATGGACATGATTATCGCAGGAGGCGCGGCAATCGACCCGCAGATTTTGCAGTTTTTCCGCGACCTGGGCATCATGGCGGTGCAGGGCTACGGCCTTACGGAATGTGCGCCTATGGCGGCTCTGAACCAAGACCTTCACCCTCGTAACGATTCGGTAGGTCATGTGCTTCCGGGAGTTGAAGTCAAGATCGTGGACAAGGACGAGGACGGCGTAGGGGAGATTTGCCTCAAGGGACCGAATGTAATGATGGGATATTACAATATGCCGGAGGAAACCGCAAAGGTTCTGATTGACGGTTGGTTCCACACAGGCGACCTTGGGTACCTGGACGGGCCGTATATTTACATCACCGGCAGAAAGAAAAATGTTATCATAACAAAGAACGGCAAGAATGTATTCCCGGAGGAGCTTGAATACTACCTCGGCAAGGTTTCCCTCGTGTCAGAATCCATGGTTTGGGCGGCCCAGGACGAAGCGGGGCAGGATGACCTCATCGTAGCCACCATCAAGCCGGATATGGAAGAGGTGGAAGCGGCAATCGGCAAGGAAGCCGCGGAAGATCCGGCGCAGGTGGAAAAACTCATGTGGAACGAAGTTGACAAAATAAACGAAGGACTTCCTTTCTTTAAGAAAATCAAAAAAATCAACATCCGCAAAGAGGAGTTTGAGAAGACCACGGGCAAGAAGATCAAGAGATTCGTGGAGGCAAACAAGCAAAAATAGCGGAATACAGGCGGGCGAAACAGTGAAAACCGCCGCGGCAGCGGTGCGCTTACTCCCTTCGCCGCATTGTGAATAAAGCAATCAAAAAGCAGCAGAAACGGCTGATGTTACATACAAGTCGCGCCTGCTGCTTTTAAATTTTATTGCGTTTTATTAACTTTGGAACTGCTAAACTAAAAGTGGGCGGCAGGGGTATGTTGGGCTGTATTCGCAAAGCGAAGGGTGTTTGCATACATAATAACCCAAATATGTAAAAACATATCGGTTGACAAAATCCATAGGGGGGGGGTATGATAGAAATATAACAATTTTGCACTTGCGCCTGCCTGCGGATTTACTGTGTTTTCAAAGGTTTCGGCGACTGCACCGCCCGCGAAAGGTAGACACACGCTCCTAAAGCGGGCAGCGGAGCGCGACGGGCGCAAAATAAAAATTAAAGATTTATTAGAGGAGGAAAAAATGAAAAAGTTTTTTGCTATTATTATGAGCGTGCTGATGATTGCGTGCTTTA
>CAVJCN010000139.1:0-3748 GCA_963647945.1 Absicoccus sp.
GTCTTTACGGGGCTTACTCCCTTTGACTCTAAAAAACCGCGAACCTGCTTTTCCTTTTCGGAAAGCTGCCGGTCATAGGTCACGCCCTGATAGATACAACCGCCGCAAAACTCGCTGTGGGGGCAAATTCCTCGCATTTTGGTATTTTTTTCGTTAAAATCTGCCATATTTATCATAAAACTCCTTCTTGTACTCTAAAAAACGATCTTCTTCTATCGCCTTTCGTATATTTCCCATCATATTTATCAGAAAATGCAGATTATGGTTTGAAAGAAGCATTGCAGAAAGCATTTCATCCGCCTTATAAAGGTGCCTCAAATATGCTCTTGAATAATTTTTGCAGGTGTAGCAGTTGCACTCTTCGTCAAGTGGCTGCCAATCTTTTTCATATTTGGCATTTTTTATGTTAACTCGCCCATGGGAGGTCATTGCAAGGCCGTGACGGGCAATTCTGGTGGGCAGCACGCAGTCAAACATATCCACACCCCTCTCAACTCCTTCAAAAAGATAGTCGGGGGTTCCTACTCCCATGAGATATCTTGCCTTTTCCTTCGGAAGATATTCCACGCAATCGTCCAAAACATCCAGCATAAGTTCCTTTGGTTCTCCCACGGAAAGACCGCCGATAGCGTATCCCGGAAGATCTAAATCCACGATTTCCTCTGCGCTCTGTCTGCGGAGATCCTTGTACATTCCCCCCTGCATGATTCCAAAGAGGGACTGCTTTTCCCAGTCGTTATGGTAATCTTTACAGCGTTTGAGCCATCTGGTGGTGCGTTCTAGGGAATTTTTTACATATCTCCTGTCGGCAGGATAAGGCGCACATTCATCGAAGGCCATCATGATATCGGAACCCAACGCATTTTGTATTTCAATGGATTTTTCGGGAGAAATCATGTGAGCCGAACCGTCGATGTGGGAGCGGAATTTGACGCCCTCTTCGGTTATTTTGCGAAGCTTTCCAAGGGAAAATACCTGGAATCCGCCGCTGTCAGTAAGAATTGCCCTATCCCAGTTCATGAATTTGTGCAAGCCTCCGGCTTCCTTTACGATTTCGTGTCCGGGCCTTAAATAAAGGTGGTAGGTATTGGAAAGTATTATTTCGGCTCCCATTTCCTTCACTTCTTCGGGCCGCATTGCCTTTACCGTCGCCTGAGTTCCCACCGGCATGAAAACCGGTGTCTGTATGTCGCCGTGGGGGGTATGAACAACTCCCCGTCTGGCTCGGGTCTTGGAATCTGTTTTTATCAAGTCATAGGTTACTGCGTGTTTCATTTTGAAAACTCCCTCTATCGTATATTAAAAATCCGATTCTGATTATTATAGCATGAACTTATATTATGAATTTTTAGTATAAAATTCAGTATAAAATACATAAAATACCAATAAAAAGTGCTGGATTTTTATTTCAACATGTAGTATAATATTTTTGTTGTCGGTTCTTGTGCTACCGTGGCTCAGTCGGTAGAGCAGCTGATTCGTAATCAGCAGGTCGCCGGTTCAAGTCCGGCCGGTAGCTCCATAAATAAAGCGCTTCATCTTTTGTAAAAGGTTGAGGCGTTTTTATTTTTCACACTATCGTTATGTTTTTGTTATGCTTCTGTTTCTCTGCCCTCTCTGCCGCACACATATTCGCAATAAATGTTTATCGGGCAGCTGTCGCATTTTGGTTTTCGTGCCTCGCAGCACCGCCTACCGTGAAAAATCAAGCTGTGGTGGGTCTTTGTCCATCTTTCCTCAGGTATCCTGTCCATCAAGGCAAGCTCCGTCTTTAGAGGATCCTTGGCATTTACAAGCCCGATTCTGTTGGCAACGCGAAAAACATGGGTATCAACGGCGATTCGCTGGTGTCCGAAACCTACAGACAGGACTACATTTGCCGTCTTTCGCCCCACTCCCGGCAGGCTCACAAGGGCTTCATAGTCATCTGGCACCTGGCCGCCGAAATCTTCGCAGAGTTTCTTTGCCATGGCGATGATGTTTTTTGCCTTGGTTCTGTACATTCCTATTCGCTTTATGTATTCCTCAACTTCCACAGGTTCAGCCTCTGACAGAGATTTTGCGTCAGGATACCTCTCAAAAAGCGCCGGAGTCACCTGATTTACGGACTTATCCGTAGTCTGGGCAGAAAGCGCCACAGCAACTATGAGCTGGTATATGTTTTTGTGCTCAAGGGCGCACTCCGCGTCCGGATAGGCTTTTTCCAAGCTGTCCAGTACCTTTGATATGTCCTCTTGTCTTATCATTTGTCCGTATCTTCCTTTGTTTTCTGTATGTTTTAAATACTATCTTTATATATTTTCCGTATTTTTCTTATGTGTTTTCTTCGCAGGCTTGACTTTGCACCCTCTAAATGATAAAATTGTATACAATTTCAATCAAAATGCCTTTGCAGGAGAGTTTTAAATGTTAAGTCTGGATTTTATAAATAACGAATATGAGGATACCAAATCCCCGGCACAAAAGGTCTGCGAATCTATAGCCGTTGACATTCTCACCGGAGTCATTCCCGACGGAAAGCAAATCGTCGAAAAGAATCTGTGCGAAAAATATCACATGAGCCGCACCCCTATAAGGGAGATAATCAAGGATCTTCAAAGCATAGGCCTGGTAAAGCTCATTCCAAATCGGGGAGCTTTTGTCTGTAGCCTGTCCCATCGCGATGTAAGCGATATCTTCTATATGAAAAGCCTGCTCTATCCTCAATGCGTAAAATGGGCAATCGAGCGCATAACGGAGGAGGAATTTGCGGTGCTTGAAGAGGCTTTTACCTTTGTTGAGTTTTATGCGGTAACCCGCGACCTTGAAAAAGCCCTGCGAGTAATCAACGGTTTCAACGCTATAATATACAATTCTTCCCACAACGCCTAGTTGGAAAGAACCCTTCTGCGCTATGATTTTATCACTCGAAATGCAAATATGGAAGTCCGCTTTCCGCCTAACTTTATGGAAGAAGTGCTGACGGAATATCGGGCAATTTTTGAGGCATTTAAGCTCAGGAACCCCGATATGGGCGAGGAAGCGGCTCAGATTGTCGCTTACAAGTCCATGGCGCGAAGAAAATAAGCAATTATCTACAGCACTCCCAGATGTTCCAACAGGATTTTCAGACCGATGAGAATCAGGATAATGCCACCTGCGAGGCTCGCCTTATCCTCATATTTGTTTCCGAATTTATGTCCGATGAAAACCCCTGCCGCCGATATCACAAAGGTGGTGCAGCCGATAAGGGTAATTGCGGAGGTTATATTTACCTGTAAAAATGCGAAGGAAATTCCCACAGCCAGAGCGTCTATACTCGTTGCAATCGCAAGCATAAAAAGCTCCTTGATATCCAGCGAGGAGTCTCCCGCCGCTTCGGGTTCTTCTTCGCCGCCTTTCAAAACATCCCAGATCATCTTTCCGCCGATGAAAGCCAGCAAAATAAAGGCGATCCAGTGGTCAAAGCTGGTTATGTAGGATTCAAACTGTTTGCCCAGCAGCCATCCGATAAAGGGCATCAGCGCCTGAAAGCCTCCGAAAAACAAGGCAATTATCAGCGTCTGGGTCTTGTCCGGCTTTCTCATGTTCAGCCCCTTGCAAATGGAAACCGCAAAGGCATCCATGGAAAGCCCCACGCCAATCATAAAAATTTCAAAAAAATTCATACTCTCTTCCTTCTTTTGTTTAGAATCTGCGGGATATAGCCTTCGACCCGTTACGGGCGAAAAAAATATCCCTCTCGTCGTGTAGAGGGACATTTTATCAC
>CAVJCN010000139.1:3758-4789 GCA_963647945.1 Absicoccus sp.
GTATCTTCCCTCTTTTATCTATTTTATCTATTTTATCTATTTTATCTATTTCTTCTATGTTCATCTGTCCTAAATCAGCGAGGGATAGCAATTTGCTTGCCCCGGGCAGGCAAAAAAATATCCCTCTTGCGTAGAGGGATATTTTATCACATTATGCGTTAAAAATCAAGCTTTCTCCGTCGCTGTCCACGGAAACCTTTCCGCCATCCACAAGTTCGCCGCGAATTATCATTCCCGCCAGCTCGTTTTCCACATGTTTCTGCAGATAACGCTTGATCGGTCTTGCGCCGTACTGCGGGTCGTAGGCTTCTTTTGCGATGAAGTCCTTCGCCGCTTCGGTCATTTCCAGAGTCATCTCTCTGTCCGCCAGTCTGTGGGCGATGGCGCTAAAGGCAAGGTCGATGATCTCCTTAATCTGGTTCAAAGTAAGGGCGCTGAATACGATTATATCGTCTACACGGTTCAGGAACTCCGGTCTGAAATAGTTCTTCAATTCGCCGGTTACCTTTTCCTTGACCTCCTCAGGAATGTTGCCTTCCTGATTCATGTGCTCGATCAGCTCGCTGCTGCCGATATTTGAAGTCATGATTATGATCGTGTTCTTGAAGTCAACGGTTCTTCCCTGGTTGTCCGTCAGCCGCCCATCGTCAAGGAGCTGGAGCAAGATGTTGAAAACATCCGGATGTGCCTTTTCGATTTCGTCGAACAAGACTACGCTGTAAGGTTTTCTTCTCACCGCCTCGGTAAGCTGACCGCCTTCGTCGTAGCCCACATATCCCGGAGGCGCTCCCACAAGTCTTGAAACGGAGTGCTTTTCCATGTACTCGGACATATCGATACGAATCATGTTCCTTTCGGTGTCGAACAGGGACTCGGAAAGGGCTTTCGCAAGCTCCGTCTTGCCTACGCCGGTGGGCCCCAGGAAAATAAATGAACCGATAGGTCTGTTTTCGTCTTTGAGCCCTGCCCTTGCTCTCAAAATCGCCTCGGAAACCGCCGTAACCGCTTCGTCCTGACCGATTACCCTCTTG
>CAVJCN010000139.1:4799-5487 GCA_963647945.1 Absicoccus sp.
GGCAACTTCAGCAGTTTTTCTCTTTCGGTTTCCACCAGCTTGCTTACCGGAATACCCGTCCAAGAAGAAATAACCTCTGCGATTTCTTCTTCGTTTACTTCTTCCTTCAGCAGTCTGGTTTCGCCGTTATCCACATTCTCCGCCTTCTGCTTTTCTTCTTCCAGCTTCTTTTCCAGTTCCGGCAATGTGCCGTATTTAAGCTGGGCAAGTTTTTCCAAATCGTAGCTTCTCTCGGCTTCTTCCATTTGGCGCTTTACTTCCTCTATCTGCTGCTTTGTCCCCTTTACCTCGGAAATCGCCTTCTTTTCGTTTTCCCACTGGGCTCTCATGCCGGCATCCTCTTCTTTCAGGGCTGCAAGCTCTTTTTCCAGGGTTGCAAGCCTTGCTGCGGAAGCCTTGTCGGTTTCCTTACCCAGCGCCTGTTTTTCAATTTCCAGCTGCATGATCTTTCTAGAAATTTCGTCCAGTTCAGACGGCATACTGTCGATTTCGGTCCTGATTCTTGCGGCTGCTTCGTCCATAAGGTCGATTGCCTTGTCCGGCAGGAACCGGTCGCTGATATATCTGTCGGAAAGGGTCGCGCAGGCGATCAAAGCTCCGTCAGTGATTCTGACACCGTGGTGGATCTCGAAACGCTCTTTCAAGCCTCTGAGGATGGAAATGGTATCCTCAACGGAAGGCTGGTCTA
>CAVJCN010000140.1:0-1172 GCA_963647945.1 Absicoccus sp.
AAAAGTACACCTTTTCAGATCGCTTATCACCTGCGGTAGCGGAACGGCTTAGTCGAGCTTTGCTATAGAATGTGCTGGGCGGCATATTGCAAGCTTTGGCAGCTTGATTGATGGTGAGCTTTCTGCAGCGCCACTCTTCGCAGACCGCATCGAAGTTTTCCGGAAGCGGGCGAATCGGTCGTCCGAAACGCACACCCCTTGTTTTAGCTGCGGCGATTCCTTCGGCCTGTCGCTTTTTTATACTGAGCCGTTCGGTTTCGGCCACATATGACAGTATTTGAAGCACAATATCAGCTATAAAAGTTCCCATCAAATCCCTGCTATATCTCGTATCCAGTAGCGGCATATCGAGTACGCAAATGTTAATTTTCTTCTCTTTTGTCAAAATTCTCCACTGATTTTGAATTTCTTCGTAGTTCCTGCCCAAGCGGTCAATGCTCTGAATCATGAGTAAATCTCCTTCCCGCAGCTTCTTGATAAGCCTGATATATTCAGGTCTGTCAAAATCCTTACCTGATACTTTGTCAACATATAACTGCCGGTTCGTAACTCCCGCTTCGGTCAGCGCCGCAAGCTGCCTCACCTCGTTTTGATCTGCGCTTGATACCCGCGCATAGCCGTAAACCTTGCTTCTCATATTAATTCCTCCTTGCATTTTTCTTAAACTAATCATATCACCTCGCAATATTATGCAAAATTCCTCTCATTTCCTTGCTAAAAATCCTGTGAAGTAGTAAAATTAAGCATATATATTTTTAGCAGCTAGATTTACTAAACATAAAACCGGAGGCATACAAATGAAACTTATCGATATATTAATGAAAGAAACTCTTTCCCTGTCCTTTGAGGTGTTTCCTCCGAAACAGGATACGGCTTTTGACAGCGTAAAAAAAGCAACGGAGGAAATCGCCAAACTCAATCCTGCTTTTGTCAGCGTGACCTACGGGGCAGGGGGCGGCACAAGTCAATATACCCTGGACATCGCAAAAAATATCAAGGATCGTTACGGCGTGCAGACTTTGGCGCACCTCACCTGCGTTTCTTCCACCCACGAAACGGTGCATAATAAAATAGAAGAAATTAGGGCGGCGGGCATCGAAAATGTCATGGCGCTGCGAGGGGATATCCCGGAGAACATGGATATTTCCCACCGGGAAAACTGGGCTTACCAC
>CAVJCN010000140.1:1182-2109 GCA_963647945.1 Absicoccus sp.
ATCCTGAAAAACACCCGGAAAGTCATAATCAAAAAGAAGATATAAGGTTTCTCAAAGAAAAAGTTGACGCAGGATGTGAATTTTTGACCACGCAGATGTTTTTTGACAACAATCTGCTTTATAACTTCCTTTACAAAATTCGCGAGGCGGGCATTACGGTTCCCGTGGTTGCCGGCATTATGCCTATCACCAATGCAAATCAGATCGAACGGGCACTGAAACTTTCCTGCTCCCATGTGCCTCAGCGCTTCAAGAGCCTGGTGGACAAGTTCGGCAGTGACCCTGCCGCAATGAAACAGGCAGGCATCGCTTACGCTACGGATCAGATTATCGATCTTTATGCAAATAATATAACCAATGTGCATGTTTATTCAATGAACAAGCCGGATGTGGCGCAAAAGATTCAGGAAAACCTTTCGGATATTTTGGGAAAATAGTATGGAGCAAATTATTTTTACAAAAAACTATGCAGAGCCGCCGGTCAATCGGAGGGAAATCCTGCGATATATGCGTTGCCGCCAGGGTGACAAGGATGTGGAGGCGTTGCTGGAGCTGTGTCTTGAGGAGCTTCTGCCTCAGCTCAGCTACAAGGTGTGCTGGCGAATTTTTCCGGTTCATAAAACGGGAGAATGGGGCCTTGATCTTGGATTCATGCATACGGAAAGCTACGGACTTTTCCAAAATCTTCGCGGCTGTGAGAAGTTTGTCCTGTTTGCGGCAACCATCGGACTGTCCCCGGATCGTCTTATAGCCAAATACGGGCGGATTTCCCCTGCCAAAGCCCTCTTTATGCAGGCAATCGGCGCAGAGCGTATCGAAAGCCTTTGCGATGTTTTTTGCGAAGAGATAAGCCAAAAGTATGGGGCGGAAGGCTTTTCTACGATGCCAAGATTCAGTCCAGGATACGGCGACTTTCCTCTTGAATCC
>CAVJCN010000140.1:2119-5481 GCA_963647945.1 Absicoccus sp.
TGTTTTTCAAGCCCTTGACTGCCATCGTAAAATCGGGCTTTCCCTGAACGGCAGCCTTTTGATGACTCCAAGCAAGTCGGTGACTGCAATAGTCGGTCTTTCCCGTAAAAAGTTAAATGCGAAAGAACCCAATTTGCAAAATGCGCAGGGCTCACAAAATTTGCAAAACACACAAAATTTGCAAAACACGCTCGATACGCCAAACGAAGGCGTTGAAACCCTGCGAAACTGTGCGCTGTGCGACAAAAGGGACTGTGAATTTCGGCAGATTTAAAAAATAATTTTTAATTTTTATAAACATTACTTAAGCCGGCACTGTGCGGCGGAGGGGAGATTTTATGAATATTTTAGACTATATGAAAGAGCATTTGCTTTACCTTGACGGAGGCATGGGTACGCTGCTGCAGGATGCCGGACTTGCCCCGGGTGAATATCCGGAGCGTTGGAATCTCAGCCATCCCGAGGTGGTTCAACACATTCAAAGGGAATATTTTGAAGCGGGAAGCAATGTAATTGCAACCAACACTTTCGGTGCGAACTCCCTGAAGTTTTCCCATGAGGAACTTGCACAGATAGTAAGAGCCGCTGTGGAAAACGCAAAGGCTGCCCGGGATACAGCCTCTTCACTCCAGCCGAAATTCATAGCCTTGGATATCGGCCCCTGCGGAAAGCTGCTTAAGCCTTTCGGGGATCTTGCCTTTGAGGATGCGGTACAGCTCTTTGGGGAGATTGTGCGCTTGGGCGCAGAAAACGGCGTGGATCTCATATATATCGAAACCATGAGTGACAGTTATGAAACCAAAGCCGCGCTGCTTGCCGCCAAGGAAAATTGCAACCTGCCGGTATTTGTTTCCAATGCTTACGGAGAGGACGGGAAGTTGATGACCGGTGCCTCCCCTGCCGCAATGGTTGCACTGGCGGAGGGCATGGGAGCAGACGCTATAGGGGCAAACTGTTCTCTGGAACCGAAGCAGCTCCGCAGCGTTGTTTCCCAGCTTTTGGAAAACGCTTCAATTCCTGTGCTTTTGAAGCCCAATGCCGGTCTTCCCCGAGAATCCGAAGGGAAAATATTTTATGCCACCTCGCCGGAGGAATTTGCTGAAGATATGGCAGAATATGTCCGTCAGGGCATCCGCATCGCCGGCGGCTGTTGCGGCACAACACCGACCTATATACAAAAGATCTTAGAGGCTACCGGAGAGCTGGCACCTGTACCCCTTACCGACAAACAGATCACCTGGGTTTCTTCCTATACCCATGCGGTGAAATTTGAAGCGCAACCTTTGCTTATCGGTGAGCGGATCAACCCCACCGGTAAAAAACGCTTCAAACAGGCATTAAAGGAACATGATCTTGACTATATCCTTCAGGAAGGAATCCGTCAGCAGGAGTGCGGCGTTCATATTTTGGATGTAAATGTGGGACTTCCGGAAATTGACGAGGTAAAAATGTTGCGGGAAACCGTAGAAGAGTTGCAGGCGGTTATCGACCTGCCCCTTCAAATAGACACGGCAGACCCTAAAGCCATGGAGGCTGCCCTTCGAGCCTACAACGGTAAGGCAATGATAAATTCTGTAAACGGCAAGGAAGAATCCATGAGGGCTATCTTTCCTCTTATGAAAAAATACGGAGGCCTGGCTGTTGCCCTGACCCTTGACGACAACGGCATTCCAAAGACTGCAGAGGAGCGCGTAAAAATCGCCGAAAACATTCTTGCCTGTGCCGCCGAATACGGCATAAGCAAAAAAGATATTATTTTTGATACCCTGGCAATGACTGTCAGCGCAGAACCGGGAGCGGCAATGGAAACCCTCAAAGCTCTGCAAATCATCAAAAAAGACCTGGGCTGCCATACCTCACTGGGAGTGTCGAACATTTCCTTCGGTCTTCCTAAGCGAGATGCCATCAATGCGGCTTTCTATACCTGCGCCCTAGAGAATGGGCTTTCCGCCGCGATTATGAACCCTTATGCACAGGATATGATGAAAGCCTATTATGCTTTCCGCGCCTTGCATCAGATGGACGAAAGCTGCAGTGACTACATTGCCTTCGTGTCCTCGCTGCCCGAAAATCCGGTTGCGCAAACCATGTCACAAACTTCTGCACAAGAGAAGTCCCGGGGGGCTTCCCAGGCTGAAGGCACAGGCATGGCTAGCGATGCTATAGACCATTCGTCTACTCTCCGGAGAGCGATCATCAAGGGCCTGAAAGAACAGGCTGCCGGACTTACCGAACAAATGCTTGCAAGCGTCGAGCCTCTCGAAATTATTCAGAGCGAAATCATACCGGCTCTTGATACAGTGGGAAAAGGCTTTGAAGAAAAGCGGGTCTATCTGCCCCAACTTTTGATGAGCGCCGAAGCTGCAAAGGCATCCTTTGAAAGGATCAAATTGCGGATGTCCAAGGATACCGTCGCAAGCAAATATCCCATCGTCATAGCCACCGTTCGCGGTGATATCCACGATATAGGGAAAAACATAGTGCGCCTTCTTCTGGAAAATTATGGGTTTGAGGTTATTGATCTGGGAAAGGATGTGGAGCCCCGGGATATTTTGGATGCCGTAATCCGTCATCATGCCCCGGCTGCCGGCCTCAGTGCCCTGATGACCACAACCGTTCCTGCAATGGAGGAAACCATCGCCCTGCTAAAGGAAAAGGCCCCTTGGTGCAGGGTCGTTGTGGGCGGTGCCGTCCTAAACCAAGAATATGCAGACCGCATAGGTGCGGATCGCTACGCCAAAGAAGCCATGGAAACTATTCGTTATGCGGATAGTTTGGATGCTGAATAGACCGTTTTTCAAACCGGTCTGCCCCATAGTTAAACAACAGTACACCTGCCAGAGTAATGCCGCCGCCTACCAGGGTTGCGGCATTCGGCATCTCATGCGCTACGCCGGAAAAGCACATCCGAAGCATGAAGCGGGAGTACCGCGCTCGCCGTGATTGCCTTATCGACTGCCTTCTTCGGCTTTTCGGAAAGGACATCAAAATCAGCGGCGAAGCCTCCGGTATGAATCTTGTCGTCGCTTTTGGCGATGTATGCTTTACTGAAACATAGCCAGAGGCAGATGTAAACTTTGACATATCAGCAATATAAGACGAAATACCATAGTTATTGCCATAAATTTCATTGCACAGTTTTTCCAGTTGTTTGTAAGAATTTATAAATCCCATTTTCTCACCACATTATTTATCCGCTGCAATGCCGGATTTCATCTGGGCAGAAGTGAAAAGTTAATTTCCACTTTAAAAAGGATGGATTAAAAAATAGCATTTACTCTTACAGAATGAGCCAAATTGTATTTTCCCCTATGCAAAAGAGGAATTAAGTGTTACACTTAAATGTATAGTAGCGGTCAGAA
>CAVJCN010000141.1:0-5475 GCA_963647945.1 Absicoccus sp.
GTTTCACTCACGGCGATTTCATTATTTGAGCAGTCTGTTGCATACGCACTAGCCGCAAATGGCATCATTGCAAAGATTAAACATATACACAAGTAGATACAAAAGAAGCGATTCTGTCTTTTCTTTTTATATCCCATCCTTTTTGCCTCCTTTCTGTCTACCGACAAACAGTCGTAATTTCAAGACTATGCTGTGAATTTCTCAAAGATACTTGTTTGATATAAGATTATATCCGCAACGCTCCCCGTTCCGGCAACATTTTTATATGATGTTGTGCCGACTGCCACATAATAAACCTGCCCCTGCGTCAGATTACAGCCTGTTAGCGTCACCGTTCCTGAACTACCCATAGTCCCGGTCTTTACTGTATTAAAGCTGCTGTCATACACCGTCACAGGATAGGAACTTCCGCTCAGCCCCGTATAGGTTGCAAAGTCATAAATATGCCAAAAGTAATTGTTGCTCGGCGTGTCAAAGTAACTGGAAGACTTTGTCGCAGTTATTTGCAAATCTCCGCTATTGCTTGTGTATGTCACATTCGCGCTAAGGTAATTTACGCTCTGCACGGCGCCGTTGGCTTGGTAAGGATAGTTCCAGTAAAAATGAACCACATCACCGTCTTTCAAATATGTTTCTGATATGTCAGTGCCTTGTGGATTAGCACTGGTATTAGCTTTGATTGGAAGTTTTCCGTTGACTCTGAACATCCATCCGTCTTTTGCAGTAGTAAGACCCGGAGTTGGCAGTCCCGGCGCATATGTCTTGCTATCTTTTGTCATGGAGTAGATATATTTAGATTCAGCTGTTATTGCACTTCCACTGGAATCCCTTGCAACAATGCCACTGCCGGTATTGCTGCTAATTGCATACATCGCATCTGCAACAGTGAATTTTTGACCACTGACATTGGTTTGACCAAGTCTTACATTAAAAATTTGGTTAATGTTGCTATAATCCGTTGTTGAATACAGCTTGCTTTGTACCACAACTTTCACCGTAATCGGGTTGCTGTAGTTCTGTGCGCTGCCTACCTCATAATATCCTGTTCCGCTTGCCGCAAACGCGGTGGTACTCATGGCAAAGACCATGAGCATCGCCATCAGAACGGCGATGGCTTTTTTGAATTTTGTTTTCATAAAAAACACCCTCCTTTGTAATTTTATACAGTTTTCCGCAAGCGCCGGCTGCTGCGGATTCTATATATTCAGCGCTTTCGCGCTTCCATGGCTTTAGGATATCTCCGGGACGAGAAGTTATTTGTGAGGCATCCCGCCTCGGAGATAGGATGAAAAGCAAAATAAAAACGGTGCATGAGCCTCTCTCCAGAGAAACATTTGTTCTCTGTGCTTGCTCATCACCGCCGTCTGTTCCGGTGTCCCAAATTGCGCTCAAAGGGCGCTCCGCACACTACCAAGTCTTCTGGCTCGTGTATTAGGTCGATTTCTCGACTGCGCCCGGCGTTCAGCCTTCCCGTTAAGTGACCGACTTTCGTCACGAACGCGGGCTCATACACATACAGCTTCGGGTAAAGCAGGGGATTCTGACCCCTTTCCTTCTATCCGGCGCTGCTTCGCTTAGCTTTTCCTTTGCATTTGGAACTTTTATTTTGCCTTTTGCATCACCGGATGATAATGTGTCTTATCAAATTTTCGCTTTTGTCGTTATTTCGGAAATATCGCATAACGATATTTCCTATGTAATAAAAAAGAATGCTTTTTTCGGCTCTGCGATACTATGTTTTGCCAGATTTTGTGCACAAAAACCTAAAGTAAAAACACATCTCCATTTTGTTAACCGGAGAATCGCAGCCGACTAAGCACTCCACCTTGATGCAAAACCTACTTTATGGCTGACAGACCTGACTCGCGGACAAATTCCGCATACAGTGGAGGTAAGACCGCGCCGGCATCTCACCGGCTTGTCATTTAACGCAGCCGACATCCACAACCTTCGATGCAGACCCTCTGCGACCATAAACCAAACATTTCTTATTCACTTTTTCTTCATACACTTATGCTATCATCTCTTTCTTTCCCTGTCAAGGGGGCCCGGGAATTTTTTCTCAAGAATTTTTTCAGAAAATTTTTTCTCTTGACAGGGGGTGCGGGAATTTTTTCTCAAAATATTTGCAAAATATTGGGCTGGAAGTTGGCAAAATATCCGGCTAAAATTGTTTAGCTGAAGTGAAAAGTCGTTTAATAGCCGTAGTCGAATATCGGCGGAAGCCCTCGAATCTCCGGGTCGCGTATTCTGCCCATGATTTCGCCTAAGTGTTCCTGTAAAAATGTGCTGTCGCAGTCAGAAAATCCCTGTAAATTCAGTTCACGGGCCGTTTCTGTGCAGATAAATTCCGTGAGGGCAAAGGCCTTTTCCCTGAGGACTGCAAGATCCGGATTCTCTCCGTCAAAGACGGTGCAAAGCTCCCGGATTTTTTCAACTGCGGGCTGCATTTTGTCAAGTTCCTTTGCGCCTCTGTAAGCCCACTTGTAAAAAGGCATATACCTTCGGTTAAGCAGATATACCATCGAAAGGGATGCCTCCGTGAATTTTGCCAGGGCAAGCAGCACCGCTACCCTGTCGCCTCTGTCAAGGCACCTGAGCAGATTGTACTGCCCCGCCTGTGACATTACCGCGGCTCTTGCGGCGATTTTTTTCCGCAAAATGTCCTCCGGATAATAGGCGAGTAAATCCCTGCGAAATGCACTAAACTCCCCCGCACCGTCACAAAATACTTTTCCGTTGGTGCATACCGCAAGGCTCGTTTCCTTCAAAAATAGCCACTGGCGGTTTGTCCTCGGCGGCTCGGAAAGTCCCAGATACTTGAAATAAAATTCATTCGTGCCCATGACTCCCACGCGGCTCTTGTCCTGTATGTTGTCCGTTGAAAGCCCCATGAACTCCTTTGGCAAGGTTTCGTAGAGCGCCTGCAATTTCGCGCCGTACCGGGCAAAATCCTCTGCGGGCAGCCAAATACAAAAGCCCGGGCCGAAATCGTGGTCCCGCGAAATCTCGTCGTCGAAGCCAAAGCATTGGGAGCCTTCGCCGACGAGGCCGGCGGCGGCAGCCGCCGGGCAGGCGCTCATCACCATCTCTTCTCCATACTCCTTAAAATATTTTTCCGAAATTTTCATCCCCTGCATAGCTTACCTTCCTCCGCAATTTCCATTCCCTGCATAGCTTACTTTCCTCCGAGTTTATCTCTGCACTTTTCCAAGTTTCGCGTTACAACTCTATAGCTGTCATTATCATTTCCGTAGTCCCTTGCAATAAGTCCCTGCGCCTCCGCAAACAGCTCCCGGGCCTTTTTGTACTCACCCTTTGCAAAATACACATCCCCGAGGGTGCAGACTGCCGCAGAGTAATGAACATCCCTGTCACCGGACAGCCTGCGAAACGCATTCACCGCTGCCTCCGCGTATTTTTCGGCTTCCGCAAGGTTTCCGATACTGATATAAATGCCTGCAAGGTTACTGTAGCTGATGGCCGTTTCCGCCTCGCTGTCCTCAAGATTTTTTATAATCAGCAAAGCCTTATGGATGTATGAGGCCGCCGCATTTAAATCTCCTTTTTTCCGGTAAAGGCCGCTCATATTGTTGTAAAGGGCCGCCATCCGGTAGTCGCCATCGATACCTTGCATTTGCAGGGTTTTGACTGCCTCGTTGTAGCATTCGAGAGCCTCTTCAAACTTTCCTGCCATGCTGAGGATCGTCCCATAATTTATCAGCGTCGTCGCATAGTTTTCCCCTTCTGCATCTCCGATTTTTCTGAGAGCCTCAAGGGCCTTTTCGTACAGTTCCGCGCCCTCATCGTACCTGGAAAGCACTCGATACAGTCCTCCCAGCTCGTTTGCCGCCGGGATTACAATGGCAAAGTCGCCTTCCGATTCGGCCTTCGCAAGATTCTCCAGCAAGAATTTTTCTGCCTCATCGACTTTTTTCTCCGCAAATAAAGAATCTAAAGCACTGTAAAATTCATTTATATTCATGTCATAGCCTCCTCTCGCCTTTGATATATTAACTTTGCAAGTATCCTGCCAAGATTATTTTTCGCCCTTTTGGAAAAACCTCGTAAAATCAATGACTCTACGAGGTTTTGTGTTGTTGACGATTTTTAGTTTTTTGCTCTTTCTCTAAGCGTTTTTTCTATTTTCGCTGCCTTGCGAATTATTTCATCTGCTTAGCAACTTCTTCTGCGAAGTTTTCTTCTTTCTTTTCGATGCCTTCGCCTACCTCGAAGCGTACAACCTTTGCAATTTTAAGGTCTTTGCTTACGGATTCCAGATACTTGGCAACGGTCTGCTTGCCGTCCTCTGCTCTTACATAGGTCTGATCCATGAGGCAGATGTCCTTGAGCTGCTTGGAAACACGACCATCCACAAGTCCGTGGAAAATCTTGTTTTCAACGATTGTCGCCTTAGCAGCAACCGCAAGTTCAGCAAGCTTTGCCTTTGCTTCCTGGGAAAGGAAGTTCGGCAGATAGTTGAAGTTGAACGCCTTGTCGGCTCTCTTTTCTTCTAAGATTGCGATGTCTGCTGCGTCCCAAACGCCCTTTGTTGCCTTGTCAAGAAGCTCGTTTAAGATTGGCTTCGGAAGGGAGAATGGGTCGTTCAGTGCACTTTCCAGTGTAATTTTCTTGATTTCCGCAAGCTCATCGGCGGAGATGTCATCTCTGCTTACATACTGCGGGTTCATCGCAGCAACCTGCATTGCGATGTTTGTCAGGGCTTCCTTTACCGCGTCGGTAGCTTCCCCGGTTCCCACTACGATAACGCCGATTCTGCCGCCGCCGTGGATATAGGATGCAACAACATCCCCGGATGCCTTTTCGATTCTTCTGATTGACATATTTTCGCCGATCTTAGCGATCTTTGCGGTAAGAACTTCCTGTACCGTTGCGCCTTCAAATGCCATGGCCTTGAATGCTTCGATGTCTGTGCTTTCTGCGTCAAGGGCAAGCTTTGCAAGATCATCTACGAAGGTGATAAATTCTTCGTTCTTTGAAACGAAGTCTGTTTCGGAGTTGACCTCAACGATAGCGGCGGTTTTGTGGTCATCGGAAAATGCGATCTTTACCAAGCCCTCCGCAGCGACTCTGCCTGCCTTCTTAGCAGCCTTTGCCAGACCCTTTTCTTTCAAATATTCAACGGCAGCGTCAATGTTGCCGTCAACTTCAACCAGCGCTTTCTTGCAGTCCATCATGCCTGCGCCGGTTATTTCTCTTAATTCTTTAACCATCTGAGCTGTTACAGCCATTGTTTTTTCCTCCTAATCAACCCGTAAATTATTCTTCGGTAGCTTCAGCCGGAGCTTCTTCTGCTTCTTCCGCAGCTTCGGTTGCTTCTGCAGCTTCTTCAGCGACCTCCGCAGGTCCTTCGTCAAAGCTTTCGCCCTGGTTTGCTTCGATGATAGCGTCTGCCATTCTGCCTGCGATGAGTTTAACGGCTCTGATTGCGTCGTCGTTTGCAGGGATTACATA
>CAVJCN010000142.1:0-5468 GCA_963647945.1 Absicoccus sp.
GGGGAGGGGGCTGCCATGCGTCCATCATGTATTGGTCGCATAAGATCAGTTCAAATTGCTCGATGTTCATGCTTTCTCCTTTCGTCAAAAATAAAAAGTAAAGGAGCGGTATCGGACTCGAACCGATGGCCTCTTCACAGGTATGTGAAGCGCTCTACCACTGAGCTAACCTTCTCTCCATAATACGGTTTGCAAAATCTGCGGAAAAGAAAAGAGCCGCGTAAAACGGCTCAATTCCTCAGATGCCAATGCTTTGTAATAGCTTTGTTAGTTCTTCCTTTGTCAGTTCCGCATCCAAGTCCAGATGAACGTGCGTCTTTCCGTCGATCACAGTCGTTCGCAGTTCGTTGAGCTGAATATCAGCATCACAGCCCAACTTCCTCCGTATTGTTCTGCTCACGAGCTTTGACACAAGCCCTGTCATGAACTTCGATTGAATTTTCATTTCGTCCATACTCCTAACCCCTTTCATAGGTATTGGTATCCATAATAGGACCTGCCGGAACAGCGCAAAAAGAAAAGAGCCGCACAAAACGGCTCAATTCCTCAGTAAAACCAATTCTCTTTTGCGAAGAACAGCGGTATTGAGATGAAACTAATAAATATCAGTGCCGTCGCATCGCCCTCCAAGGCTGTTCCCATGCAGCCGGCGGCCGTTAATGCAACGGCAGTCACTTTATTCTTCCAAGTCTCCATCATTTGTGCTTCCTTTCATAGTTAATGTGGTTTCTCCATAAAGGAAGTTGAAAAGCGTGCGGATCAAATATCACGCCGGTCAAAGACGGTTTCCCACCTCTGCTTTGGCAGGGGCTTCATCTTGAGCGCCCACATGATCTGCCGTATCGTGACCGTTGGGTAAAGCCCGTCCGTACAAGTTCCCGCGCGGCTGTCGAAAAACGCCTTGAAGCCCGGGTGCAGATACAGAGCGTCCGTCAAACAGCAGTCTACCTCCGTCCAAAAGGTAGACTTCGTTTCCTCGTCGTAGCGCTGCTGGATCACGGCAAGTCCCTTGTCCTCGATCTCAAAGAGCGTGCAGCTATCGTAAACGGGGTGATCGCAAATATAACGCCGCCCGTACATGGACAGATAGATGACCGGCTTTTCGTAGTGATACCGCACGATGCCCTCCAGAAGCAAAAAGAGAAGAGCCCCTGTTACAGGACTCTCCTCTTTGTTGATAACGATTTAGTCGTCAAACATTTTGCATGACGCCTTGCAGTAAGGGTAGGGACCTCCGCAAGCTCTGCAACCCGCGGGCGGCATGTCGTCTCTGAATACCAGATAGCTGTCGCCTCTTTCATCAAGAGCGTATTCCATATCGTCTCCGCTCTTGTACTCGTATTCCATTTCTTCAATTTCCCATCCGCAGGACGGGCAGACGTAACTATTACATGCTCCATCCGGATCTTCCTGCGAGTACATGACCGCTCCGCATTTGTTGCAGATCGCGTATCCCTTGTTCAGGTAGTCCATCAACTCGCTACCTGCCGGTTTAATAACCTTTCTACCTTTTCTGCTCATTTCATTACCTCCTTGTTAATTTGGAAGCTGCCGCTATTATACAGCAGCCTCGATATTAAGTCGAGAGATATTAAGAGCTCTTTGGTATCTCTTTTCCATAAAGCACCCTGCAAAATTGACGCAAAAAGCGAAGAGAGCGTGCTTTTTTCGCACGACTCTCCGCCTCGCCTTATCCTTTTTTGGTAGGTTTGAACCGATTGAACAGGTTCTTGAACGTCTGAGACGTAAACGATCCGGTTTGCTCGAATCTCAGCCCCATTCGCATCCAGATGCCGTAGCAGGTCAGCGGCAGGACCAGCTCCGCCGCCGCAATGCCGATCTTCGTGTATCGGTCAATACGCCCTTCCCGGATCTGAATATTCTTAAATTCCAGTTCCGCGTTCTGCGCGTATTCATCAATACGAAGCTTGTGCAATGCAGCGAGGTTCTTGATCGCCTCCGACTTCTCTTCGTCAGATGCCAAGCTGAGGTTTTCGATCTCGTTTTCGATCGCCTCGTCCAGCTTTTTCGTAATTCCCTCGTTCATTTTGGTTTTCTCCTTTCACAATAATGAGTTGGCTCCATAATAGACGATGTTATTTGTGCGGGAGGAAGTTCTTGTTGAGCACCTTGAACGTTGCTTCACTCATGGTCGAGAGGGCATTCACGTCCGTACCGATCTCAAGAAACAGAAAGGGCTCGCTTGTCGGGTCCGAGCGGTCGATCCGCAGATCTCCGACGATATGCGTCCGAAACAGGCGCCTGCCGAGCAAAAGCCCGACTATAACGCCGATGACAATGCCGAGAATAAGTTCCATACCATGCCTCCTAAAATGTTTTTCAGAATTTCTACTCCGGGCAATTTTTCAGATACTAATTTAGCATTTGAAACGGTTACCCGCGTGCTGGAAAATATAAAAAGAAAGAGCCGTTGTCAGCGGCTCAATCTCTTTATTCAGTCTGCGGAGCTGTCCTCATAGACCGTCCGTTTCCGCAGGGAAGCCCACGGAATATACCGCTCCGCCCGGCAGATCGGACACCAGAAGCGGCTCGTCTTTCCGCCGATGTCGATAAGTTCGTCGCTGTCAGCCTCCAGCTTGCTTCCGCAGTGCGGGCAGTTGAAGCGATAACATTGCCGGACCGCTACGTTTACAACACGCATCTTATCCACGCTCCTTGCTCAGCAGCCAGAAGAACCGGCGGTACAGGTCGTAGTAAACGTCACGGCAGCAGGGGATACCGTACTGCACCTTTTGCGCGTAGTAGGTCATTCCTTCCGTAACGCCGCGCAAAATATAAGGATAGAGGTCGGGGTCGGTCTTGATCGCGGCCTGCTCCACCATTGCCATACGTTCGGCAAAGAACAGCCTTGATTCCGCACACCGGGCGGTGGGGTCTCCGCGAAGCTGTCCGCTCTTGACGAAAATATCAAGATCCTGCGGACGGCCGCTCAGTCCGAGCAGGGCGTCGTGCGCTTTCTTCCACACGGGGTACTGAAGGCAGAAGTGCTTGAGCTCGTAGTACCGGTGCCTGCTGATCCAAAACGGGTTCTTTTCCGACAGCTCGGGACGAATATCAGTTGCCATTATTGTCGCTCTCCTTTCCATAAAAATCCTGTCTCCTCGTAGAGACGCTTCGGGGAAATGTAGAAATTGATACGGCCGTAGCGCGCATCCATCTCCTCGATACCGGTCACTAACTTTCCGTTTCTGGTAGCCTTGCCGATGGGAAGCCAGCCCGAAACGATACCGGCCCTGATCCACGAAGCGTCCTTTCCGTACACGCGGGCAGCGACCGCTACGGGGACCGAGCCTTGCGGAAACTCCTGTTCATTCATTGGCGTCTACCTCCTTTCAACGGCTATTCTAAGTTAGCGACTGCGCTTTGTGAAAACAACCTCGGTGGAAAAGAAAAGAGCCGCTAACAACGGCTCAATCCTTTAACTCGAATATGATGCTATGACCCTCCGGATCGCGTCCCCAGTTCAGTACCTCGGAATCCAGCACATCGTCCCATCCGCCTTCCAAGTATCTTCGGCTGACCTCCATTGTGGTACAGCCCCGATACACGGTAAGGGGATATTCCTGTGCAATTTTGTACTGTCTGAGAATTTCTCTCATTATAGCCATGCTTTCACACTCCTTTCCATAAAGGTGTCTGCAATTTCTGCGCCTGCCATCGGAGCATCGTCATCTCGCAGGGATAGTCCTCGAAGCCGATCGTCTCACAGGTGATAAGTCCCTCCAAAACGCCGATGATGACCTCCGCCTCATACTGCTTGTAGGGAAATATCAGTTCGGGCAGCTCCCGGTGGAACGCTCCGCAATGCGTGCAGTGAAAGCGCCGCATCGGGATCGTCCAAGTCTTTCTGCCGCGCGTCCGTACAATTCGTTTGACGCGGTCGTAGTATTTCAGCGTGCCTCCGCACTTGGGGCAAGTTGATACATCATTTGTAACCATATACGCCCTCGTTCTCAAAAAAAGTTATGTAGGAATACTTGACAATTCCTATACCATAATATATGATTACAAAGGACAAATCAACTGCGGAGGTGTACCATGCTTGTAAAATGCCCCGAATGTGAATTACAGGTCAGCGATAAGGCTCCGGCGTGTCCGCATTGCGGCTATCCCATGCAGCCGTCGGTCAAGCGGAAACCGCGCGCTAAGAACAACAAACGAAGACGCCTCCCGAACGGGTTTGGCCAAATAAGCGAAATAAAAAACCGCAACCTTCGGAACCCTTTTCGGGCGATGGTCACGGTCGGAAAGACGCAGAGCGGCAAGCCCATTTGCAAACCGCTCAAACCGGAATCCTATTTCGCAACATACAATGACGCCTATGCCGCGCTCGTGGAATATAACAAAAACCCCTACGACCTCGGCGCCGCGATCACGGTGCGTGAGCTGTACGAGAAGTGGTCGGAGGAGTATTTTAAGACGCTGAAAGCGGAGGGGAGCATCCGAAGCGTCGAGTCCGCGTGGCGGTATTGCTCGGCGGTCTACGATATGCGCGTGATGGACGTCCGTGCCCGACATGTAAAGGGCTGCATGGACGAAGGAACAGCGCTTATCAGAGGAGTTGAGCGGCACCCCAGCGCCTCGATGAAAAATCAGATCAAATCGCTGTTCAACCTGATGCTCGACTATGCTCTGGAGTATGAACTGGTCGATCGAAACTACGCCCGCACCTTTAATCTGACCGAGGATACGATCAAAGAGATCCATACGGTCAAGAAAGAGCATATTCCATTCACCGATGAAGAAATATCAGCGCTTTGGGACCACGTCGAAGACAAGAGCTTTGTCGATGTGATGCTCATTCAATGCTATTCCGGCTGGCGGCCGCAGGAACTCGGTCTGATCGAGCTTGCAAACGTCGATCTTGAAAACGGAACATTCAAAGGCGGTATGAAAACCGAGGCCGGCACCGATCGTGTCGTCCCGATCCACTCGAAGATCCGCCGTCTTGTCGAGCACCGATACGAGCAGGCTCAACGGCTCGGCAGTCCGTATTTGTTCAACTGTACGGACGGTCGTACCGGCAAGCCCGTGCCGATGACCTATCAACGCTACCAATGCGGCTTTGCGATGGTTCGCGACGAACTGAATCTCAATCCCGAGCACCGCCCTCACGACGGCAGAAAGCACTTCGTCACCGCGGCAAAGAAAGCCGGCGTAGATGAGTACGCGATCAAATACATGGTCGGCCACAAAATATCAGACATCACCGAAAAGGTCTATACACAACGCGAGTTCGATTGGCTGAAGACAGAAATCGAAAAAATAAAATAGTCTGTGTAGATTGCGCTGTTTCGATACCCGTGTTATAATTGCCCCGAAAAACATCTTGAAGCGGAAGGAGATGGAATCTTTGGCGTCAAATCAGCACATCCCATACGACAGCTTTTATAAACCAAAAGATAGTGTCATGCCATTGCCTGAATTCTGGTATCATATCCTTACGC
>CAVJCN010000143.1:0-5459 GCA_963647945.1 Absicoccus sp.
GAAAAGAAGCGGCAGCTGATCGCAGACGGAATGACGGAGCAGCAGGCGCAGGAGGGGGCGGATGCCTACTTTACCGATGACGCCATGAGAAAGCGCCGCAGCGAGCTGGTGCTCTCCCGCGTTGCCGAATGCGTCGAGATCGCTCAAAAGGTCGGGGAACTGACCGCTGAGGAGCGCACCCCCGCGGAGCTGGGGGCGAACTATCTTGCCATCATGCATGCGCTGGACATCGCCAATGATCTGGGGGTCTATATCGGGCAGGCGACCAACGGCAGAGACCGCATGGAATTTACCGAGGAACAGCTTGAATACCTCGAGCAGCGCAAGGCCGATGAGGTGACGCTGAGAGATGCCGTGATCCCTCTTGCGAGCATGGGCAATCCCTGCTATGCCTTTCTGGATCCGGATGACATTATGGACTCCAACATCGACGACCTGATCAATACGGACGGGATCATTACTCAGGAGCAGAAAGAGCAGAACATGCGGGAGGACCCGAACTTCGAGGTGTTCACCAGGGGACAGGGGGATCTTTTCCAGTCCTATGCCACCGATGTCCGCGGGCTCAGGGGGATCCGCCGGTCCCATGCCGACGCACGCGAGCAGAGAAGAATGCAGGAGGTCTACGGCTTTACCCCCGAGGATACCGTGCAGGTGAGCGAGTCGAACCAGGGCTACACGATGCTCAGGACGACGGAGACCGCGATAGAGAAGGGAAAGCCGGTGGCCTACGAGATGGGCAACCGCACGGTGATCCTGACCGCCACGGGTACCTATGCCAACCCCACCGTCTCCGCGGAGCATCCCGAAGCGCTGTTCAACCACACGCTTACGCAGAAGAGCAACGAGGTCTATGAGCTGCTGGCCGCCACCGACGTGAAGTATAAGATCAGCTCCCCTGAATACAGGGAAATGAAGCGCGCCCTCGACCGGGCCCGCAGCGTCCGGCCTCTGGGACAGGACGGAAACGCGGATAAGCGTCAGGAGCTGGAGAACGCCCGCAAGCGCTTTGAAACGCTGCTCGCCAATACCAACGCATATTTGAAGAAGAAGCCACAGCGCAGCGAAAAGAAGTATGAGAACGACCGCATTCAGGCCGCGAACCAGGTGCGGGAGTACGCCGAAATGAAGCTGCGCCAGCTGGAGCTGGTGGAAAAGGCGCGGGATACGCTGGAGCGCTACAAGGGTATGTCGGAGGATGAGATCCGCCGCGTGACCGCCATCGAGAACGCGGAGCTCGCCCGCATGAAGGAGCAGGACGCCCGCAGGGAGGATCCGGTCAGCTGGCTTGGAGAATTGAGCGACCGTTATTACGCGCAGAGCCTACCCACCGTCTTCGTGAGCAGCTTTTCTTCGGTGATCCAGGATCTGCACGCGTCTCCCCGTGATGAAAACGGTGTGTTCGCCAATGACAGGGATGGTTCGCTGGCCCTGGATGCCAAGCTGATCGCAGGCTACAGCGTCGCGGGTGAGCTGATCCTGCGGGAGCGGGCGCAGCGGGCGGAAAATGGTCTGGCCGGAAACGGCCCGCTGGAAATCGCTCTCTTTGGCGGAAGGGCCCAGCGGATGAAAGATTGGATCCGGATCCTCGGCGAACAGGTGATCGAGACCGGTGTCGGTATGTCTGTGGACGGGCTGAATCGCGAGGAGTTGACCCACTTCCTTGCGTCCTTCGATCCCAAGGCCATGGCCGACCGGGTCAGCGATGCGTTCAGCAAGCGGTGCGGCGCCGCATATATAAATGCCGTGGAGGAGAGGTACGGGAACGTTGGCCCTACCGTCCGGCAGTTCGTGGACAAATCCATCCTTGCCAATGCCAAAGAGTATCAGCGCCAGGCACTGGAAAAGACGTTGAACGTGCCGCACAACGACGTTGCCCGCACCGTAAGCAACCATGTGCTGGCAAATCTGGCGCAGAAGGAGGGGCAGACCGGCGAGAAGCTGCGTCAGCTGATGCAGCATCAAAAGAACGTTGATGCGCTCCTTACCTATATTCAGGGCGAGGGCTATGTCGAAAATCTTACAGCGAGTCTCGACAAAGGAGGAAACACGACCGAGATCGATGTTATTCGGCGGATGACCGGCACAAGCGATGTAATCGCCAATCATTTTGCGGAGCTGGAGCAGTTTGCGCAGGTCGTGGAGACTATGTTCACGGCGCAGAAACAGGCGCAGGCCAAGAGCGACGAGTTTGTGGATGCGGTCGCCAGTCAATATGGCAAGGCCCCCTTTACGGAGGCCCCGCTGTCGGAGTTCGTCAACAGCAGCATCATCGCCCCGGCGCAGACCTATAAGGCGCAGATGGAGGCTATGGAGACCAATACCGAATTTGCGACAGGCTACCGCATGATGAGCAGCTGTGTGCTCGCTCAGCTGGTTCAACTCGAAAAAAATTCGGACGTGCTGCATCAGATGATGAAGAGCCAGGATGGTATCGACGCCATGCTCGGACTGCTCCAGGCATCCGATCCTTTCAAGCAGATGATCGCTGAATTCGACCGGATGGGCGAGAAACCCGACATCCATGAAATTCCCCGGCTCATTCAGAGCAAGCAGCCCCAGCGCGCGGCTTTGGCCATTCTGAAGGATGCCAAGTTCAAGCAGATGCTCGACGGCGTGGTAACAGAACGCAAGCCGGTCGCGGAGCACAGCGGCCCGCAAATGGGCAACGCGCAGCCGCAGGCCGTCGGCCATCACTGAGCGGAGGATCCTATCATACCTTTTTATCAGTCATGTTCACGAGCGTCAGATGTTGCTGACGGGGATGTAGGGCAGGATCGCCGAGGCGATGCCGCTGATGGGCATGGTCTGGAGCCAGACCTTGCCGGGACCGGTCAGCACGGTGTTGAACAGTCCCTCCCAGCCAAGGAACTTTTTTACCCCCTATTGCCAACCGTCGCATGCTATGATATGCTGGACACAATAAATCGGGCAAAGGAAGGATGTGCTCAGTATGGCAATCTTTGATGATTTCATGAAGCTGGATATTCGCGTCGGTACGATCACGGCCGCGAAAGCCTTTGGGAAAGCGAGGAAGCCAGCCTATCAGCTGACGCTTGATCTCGGGGATGAGATCGGCACGAAAAAGTCGTCGGCGCAGATAACCGACCACTATAAGCCGGAGGAGCTGGTTGGCAAGCAGGTTTTGGCCGTTGTCAATTTCCCGCCGCGGCAGATCGCCGACTTCATGTCGGAGGTCCTCGTCCTCGGCACGTACAGCGAGGGCGGTGTCGTGCTGATTGCGCCGGACAAGAAGGTCCAAAACGGTGACAAGCTGGGCTGACCTGATTTGAATGGGACAGACGCCATTGCTTCGTGTCCTTTCTCCCACAGCGGGGACGCATTGACTGACTCCTACAGCAGCATAAGAGAACTCCATGCCCATGGGCATGGAGTTCTCTTATATACGGCGCGGCTTCTTATCATATGACTGGTCTGCAATTTGCTTTCCGGTTATATTCTGCGCCGCTGGATACTATACTTGAAAAGTTCTGTATATTCCGGCACACTTCGCTGCAACGTGGTACACGGAGCCACGGGAAGGATCGATCATGCCGGCAATGCCACCGCCAAAGATAGCGGTCGCCCCCTTGAGGGCGAGGTCGGGATTTTCAGCGTTCCACTTATAGGCATAGGCCACGGCGATCAGGGTCATGATGGCCAGCACGCACTCAATCAGCATACCGCCGTAAGCAATGGGTTTCGCATGGGTCTCCTTATCCAACTGCTTGGAGGTAGTGCCGGAAGCGACCAGGGAATGAAAACCGGAAATAGCGCCGCAGGCGATGGTGGTGAATAGCACGGGGAACACGGGGGTCGCGTTGCCGGGGGTGTTGAACACGGGCAGGCTGTCCATGGAAGGATGGCCGATCACAACCGCGATGGCAGCCAGTGCCAGCATGGCGTACAGCAGGAAGGAACTGAGGTAGTCACGGGGTTGGAGCAGGATCCACACGGGGGTGACGGAAGCCACCAGAATGTACAGCCCTACGATCCACATCCAAGCATTGGTGGAGAGGTAAAGGGGATGGAAATTCAGGCCGATGAAGATGATGACCACGATGGCAACCACGCCCCCTACGGAAGCGATTCCGACAGGAACGTTACGGCGATAGACGAAATAGCCGAAGATCACGGCAATCAAGATGAACAGCAACGACACCATGGCTACTTGCGCATTGGCGGTGGAAGCGGCCTTGTCCAGCACACCGTCCACATATGTGGCACCGAAGGTGCTGGCTACGATAGCGGCGAAAGCCGCCACGACCAGAACCAGCGTCAGGTAAGAGAAGATGATAAATAGACGCTTGGCTCGCAGGGATATATTGGCGGAAATAATTTCGCCGATGGACTTGCCGCCGTGGCGGACCGAGGCAAACAGTGCGCCAAAATCATGTACGCCGCCGAAGAAAATGCCGCCGATCAGGATCCACAGCGTGCAGGCAAGCCAGCCGAAGCCGAGACCAACGGCACTGATGGGGCCAGTAATGGGGCCGGCACCAGCAATAGAGGAAAAATGATGGCCCATCAAAACAGGGGCCTTCGCAGGAACATAGTCCACGCCATCTTCCAAGGTGTGTGCAGGGGTCTCTTCGCCCCTTTCGCCCACGCCCCATTGCTTGCACAGCCAGCGGCCATAGAAAATATAGCCGCACAGCAGCACAACGACACCGACGATTAGAAGAATCAGACCATTCATTGTGTATACTCTCCCTTTTCATTTCCCCTTGGGGGCGAAATTCGCCTCAAGGAGCTTGCGTGCTTCCCGCCCGGCTGGATTGGAAAGGAAGCTGTTGGTTTCAATTTCCATTGCTGCTATGTGATACTCCATCCAGCCATGGAGTGCCAGCCAAAAATTCTTATGATAACGCATTTTTTTCAGCAGCACCTTCGCATCAAGGTCAATGGTGTCTGCCAGAACGACCAATGTGACAAAAGAGGACATGTGCTCCTTATGGGGCTTGATATTGCTCATTCCCACCCGCAGCGTTAGGTCGATTTGCTCTTGCAGTGTGGCAGCAGTGAGGTGCTCCGCCAGGTAAAAATACACGTATTCATGGTTTTCCACCGCACTGAACACATGTTTTTTACTGATGAGGTAATTCTCATCCCGCAGGAAAAAGGTTGCGGTCGCGGGGAAGCTGCCGTCGTTCACCCTTACATCGCGGGCGATCTCGTAATGATGTGAATAGGCGTTGAGTAGCCTTTCCAACCGCTCCTGCTTCGTCATTTCCATGGGTTCTCTCCTGTGTCTGGCTTTCTCAAAGCCCATGTTTTTTTGCCGTGTGTTATGGTAGTTATTATACACGCTGTCTCTGCTTTGTTAAAGGGGAATGTTAAATAGATTTAAAGTCACAAGTATGACTTTTCTTTTCCACATCTCGCAGAGCATCAAACCCATTTTCGGTCGCTCACTGTATCCAGCTCATAACAGTTGTCTTTGTGGCACCAACATATCT
>CAVJCN010000144.1:0-5376 GCA_963647945.1 Absicoccus sp.
TCAGATTTTACGAAGTAAAATCGCAAGCGTTTCTACCTTGCAGCAACGCTGCAAATATAATCGAAGAAACGGTTAGAATTGGATAAGCGCCGGATTTACTTTCACTCCCGGGCCCATTGTGGAGGCTACCGTTACGCTCTTCAAATACTGTCCCTTAGCTGCTGCCGGCTTAGCCTTTACAACCGCTTCAAGAAGTGCATTGAAGTTTTCGGTCAGCTTCTCAGCGCCGAAGGAAACCTTTCCGATCGGTGTGTGGATGATGTTTGTCTTGTCAAGTCTGTACTCAACTTTACCTGCTTTGATCTCCTGCAGGGCTTTTTCAACATCCATGGTAACCGTTCCCGACTTAGGGTTTGGCATGAGGCCTTTAGGACCCAAAATCTTACCTAATCTACCTACAACACCCATCATATCAGGAGTAGCAACTACTACATCGAAGTCAAACCAGTTTTCGGTCTGAATCTTCTGAGCCATTTCTTCGGCTCCTACATAATCAGCGCCTGCCGCTTCCGCTTCCTGCGCTTTAGGGCCTTTAGCAAATACTAAAACCTTTTTTGTTTTACCTGTTCCGTGAGGAAGAACAATCGCGCCTCTAACCTGCTGGTCTGCGTGTCTTCCGTCAACGCCAAGTTTAATGTGTACTTCAACTGTTTCGTCGAATTTTGCTTTCGCATTGTCAACAGCAATCTTTAAAGCGTCTTTAGCTTCAAATACATCAGCCTTGTTATAAGCCGCAACTGCTGCTTTGTAATTTTTACCTCTCTTAGGCATTTTTACCTCCTCGTGGTACTAACGACTTTCGTCTTCCACTTTCTATTAACCTTCAATAACGATTCCCATACTTCTTGCGGTACCCTTGATCATCTCTGTTGCGGATTCAAGGTTTGCTGCATTTAAGTCAGGCATTTTGGTCTTTGCAATTTCTTCAGCCTGGGCTCTTGTAAGCGTTGCAACCTTTTTCTTGTTAGGTTCTCCGGATGCTGCGTCAAGTCCTGCGGCTTTTTTAAGAAGAACTGCTGCCGGCGGTGTTTTTGTAACAAATGTGAATGATCTGTCAGCATAAACGGTGATTACTACAGGAATAATCATACCCTGCTGGTCTTGTGTTCTTGCATTAAACTGTTTGCAGAAGTCCATAATGTTTACACTCTTTTGACCTAAAGCCGGGCCGACCGGAGGTGCCGGAGTTGCATTACCTGCTGCAATCTGAAGTTTAATATAACCTTCTACTTTTTTTGCCATCTCGTTTTCTCCTTTCTTTAAATTTTATCCACCTGGCTGAATTCCAATTCTACAGGTGTTTCTCGACCGAACATGGAAACTCTGACTTTCAGTACCTGTTTCTCTTTGTTGATCTCTTCCACCGTGCCCATAAAGCTCTCGAAAGGACCACTGATAACTCTGACTGTTTCGCCCACTTCCACATCAAGGTCGATATAAACTTTTTCTATTCCCATTCTCGCCACTTCTTCGTCGGTAAGCGGAATCGGTTCGGAGCCATGACCTACGAAACCTGTAACCCCCTGCGTATTTCTGACAAGGTACCAAGACTCGTTGGTAACAATCATCTTTATAATTACATAACCCGGAAACATTTTCCGTGTTTTAATCTTGCGCTGTCCGTCTTTAATCTCAACTATGTCTTCGGTAGGTACAACGATGTCGATAATCAGGTCTTGCATCCCGCGGTTTTCAACCATTTTTTCGATATTCACTTTTACTTTGTTCTCGTGACCCGAATAGGTATGAACCACATACCATTTCGCTTGACCGTCACCTCTGATTCCCTCACCTTCAAGGGGGGAAGCGCCTTTGTTCTCAAAATCTGACATTCTCGTACCTTCTTTTCAATTATCAATTAAGTAATAAAATTAAGATTTCAAGCCTTAGCCTAGTTTAAAGTGATATTCAAAACTGCCTTGAGCGCTGCCAAAACGCCTGTGTCGATCAGCCAGAAACCGAGCGCGAAAACTGCGCAGGTGGCTATAACAACAGCCGTGTAGGATATGGTTTCCTTTTTGGTAGGCCATACAACCTTTTTCATTTCAACTTTTACGGATTTGAAGTATTCCTTTAAGCTGAATTTCTTTTTTGTTCCTTCTTTGTTAGTAGCCATTGTTTTCTCTCCTTACTTTGTTTCCTTGTGAAGAGTATGCTTCTTGCAGAATCTGCAATATTTCATCATTTCAATACGATCAGGGTCATTTTTCTTGTTCTTCATCGTATTGTAGTTTCTCTGCTTGCACTCTGTGCATGCCAGCATTACTTTAACTCTCATGTTGATTGTCCTCCGTTTAACTCAAAATTCAGAGCCCTTTTCAAGAAGCTCTGTTACGCATAATCATAAAGTTGCCTATTAATTATAGAACAGCGCTTTGTCAATGTCAATATGATTTTTGACTATTTCCCCTTCACCCCGACAAATTTGTTCTAAAAAATATGATACAGGTTGCCTGAATATGCTAAGACAAAAAAATACCGCCTCGTCCACCGGACTTCGGACAAAGCGATATTTATAGTCATGTTTCGGATATTCATTTTACACTGCCTATTGTAAATATCCAAAGGTCACCGGCTTCACATCCTTGGCGAGCTTTTCAAAGGCATAGCCCTTTTTCTTGAGCTTTTTGTTTATCTTCGGAAGTGCCTGAACCGTTGTAATATGTATAGCCCCGCCTGGTCATTTCCGAAATGATTTGTTCATATATCGCACCGTTATAAGAATTTATCGAGCCGCCCGGGAATCTGAATATTTCGGGTTTTACCCCCGTCAATTTTTCGATGTGCTTTGACAATCGGAATCCCGATAAATTACGAAAAAAGTCGCTTTTATGTCATATTTTTTAAGGACTTTAAGGATTTTTTCGGTATTTTCCGTGCTTGGACCGTCATCGTATCTGTCATTCCCTTGTTTGCGTTTTGCTTATCAAAGCATAATCAGCTTGGATTTTCTTTATTTTATATTTTATTTGCCTTTTGGGCCTGTCATCGTAATCCTTCCATCCATAAATGCACCGAAGTTCATTCCTATGCTTGCCGCCTTTATATCGCCCCGTACCTCTGCGCCTTCCAAAAGCGCCACCACGCCGGCATCGATGTTTCCGTTCACTGCGCCTGCAACACTGAGGTTTTTACACAGAATATTTCCGCTAACCGTACCGTGTTTGATGGTAACATCCCCTGTCGCCTGTATTTCTGCCTTAAGATTACAATTTCTCAAAATGAGATCTCTGCATTTAATAGTGCCCTTCACATTTCCGCTTATCGTAACATTTCCTTTAGCGGTTACGCTGCCCTCTACGGTTCCCCCGATTACGAGGTTACCTCCGGTTTCAATGTTACCTTCAATTTTTGTTCCCGCAAAAATAACGCCGGTTTCGTCGGCTGCTTCGCATTGGATTTTTTCATCTTCCGATTCCGGCTTTTTGATGGCCGAATTTTCCGACAGCTTTTCGTTTGCTTTTTCTGAATTTTTCTTATCGTCCTTCATGTTCCTCAACTCCCAAACAAAATTCTGCGTCGTCATCAAAGTTCGTGTTCGACGCGGTGACGACCGAACCTCTTATACTCGCTCCCGGATGGGAAGCGAAGCTGCCTGTAAAAATATTCCCCGCTACAACAGCTTGTTCTTTCAGAACAACAAGATTGGAAACCTTGAGATCACCTTTTATCTTCCCTGAAACTGTTATCTCGCCGGCATTTACATCTCCTACAAGAATCGAAGCCTCGTCTACCGCTACTTTTTCACCTGTTGCCACATTGCCTTTAACCCGTGCGCCTATAAACGAAACATTCGCCGCCTTCACATCTCCCACGATTAAATTTTTTATCGCCACATTTCCGCCGGCATCTACATCACCGTAAACCGAGCCCTCGATGGTTACATCCCCCGATGTTTTGATATTTCCGTTTATTACCATTGAAGATGTAATATAGCTTCCTCTGTAATTTCCCGTCAGGCCATCTTTACTGCCTTCTTGCGAAGGAGTTACCGGATTTTGCTGCGGAAATTCCCGCTTAATTGCGGAACCGGCAGGCTTTGCTCCGCCCGAGGATTCAGATTTCAACCCGCTTGCAGCAAGCCCTTTTCCCCGGGATTCCAAAGTAAGCTCGTCATCTTCCTCTATTACTTTGTCAAACCCTGTAAGCTCCCTCAAAGCCTGCATAAAATTTATCGTAGCTGACATGATTCCAACCTTTCTTTTGCAAGGCAGTAAGTCCTGCAAATGTACATTTATGTCGTTTTTCATTGAAAAATTCTAAATTTATTTTACTGCCCCCCCTATATTTTGTCAAGTTTTTTCTTCGGCAACGGTCAGCAACGGTCAGCAACCGGTAGCCGCGGACAGCAGTCACCGCAGCCACACTTCGGACGCGCTTCCGGACTTCCGCTATTTTTTCTCCCTTTTTTCCCCGGAAAGCTCGCTTACCACCGCAGAGCCGATGACCAGCACCGCGCCTAAAATTCCAAGGAGCGAAAGTTTTTCGTGCAGGATGATGGCTGACAGAAGCAGCGCAAACACCGGATCAATATACCCCAAAACAGCTATGGACTGGGCTTTCAAGGCTTTCATACTGCCAAAATACATGGCATAGGCGATCCCTGTGTGGAAAATTCCCACGATAAGTACCATCACAATAGCTCCCGGGCTCAGGCTTATCCCGCCGAAATCCTCCGTCATCAGCAGATACGGCAAGAGCACGATCGCCGCAGAAAGAAGCTGTACGGTGGTTCTTTGATAAGCGTCCCCTGCGCTGATTTTTTTGTTGAGGATAACCACGGTGGCATAAAGAGCCGCGGCTAAAAGTCCGCAGATAATTCCGGCTATGTCTTTGCTGCCGATCCCGCTTCCCTCCAGCATCCCGGACACGAACACCATGCCTAAAATTGCGGCTGCCGCACAGGCGAGTTTTTTCGCAGTGAGTTTTTCGCGGAAAACAAGCGGCGAAAGCAAGATCAAAATCGTCGGCTGCATATAATAACACATGGTTGCCACCGTCACCGTGGTATAATGATAGGATTCAAAGAGAAAAATCCAGTTCATTCCGATTATAACTCCGGTAATTGCAAGCAAAATCAGATTTCGCCTGTCAAGCCTTTCGCCCTGCCCCTTTTCTTTGGCAAAGGAAAAGATCAACAGAAAAATGCCGCCGATCAAGCCCCTGGCAAAGGCAAGCAGACCCGATGAAAGGGGAATATATTTCCTGAAAATGCCTATGGTGCCGAAAATCATCATAGCTGAAATAAATTGTAAATAAGATTTTTTTGTGTCTAAATTCATATGAATGCTCCTATGTTTCGGTAATGGAGTATAATATTTATGCCGCTCCTATTACTTCTTGATTACCCAATTTGGCTTTAGAATAGCCTATCAA
>CAVJCN010000145.1:0-5362 GCA_963647945.1 Absicoccus sp.
CAGGCATGTCCAGTAGCCGCCCAGCTTCGTCCGCTTTCTGCTCCTGCCGACCACGGTCAGCTCGCCGAAGGTTTTTCCGAGCATATCGTAAGCGGAAGCCTCATAAGCCCTTTCTCTTGTCAGGCAGCCGCAGCTTTGCGAGCCGCCTGATCTCAGGCTGCGCTCGAGCACATAGCGCTCAGTTCCGCACTCACAGCGGCAGAGCCGCTTCGTTTCGCCCTTTTCGGTTTTCTCACAAGCGTCCAGAACCGTCCAGCGGCCTATGACATCGCCGGGCGCGATATTCGCTTTATCCATGAGTGCGGCTCCTTTCCCGCAAGGATAACCTTGGCGTATTTTTTCGATGTGCTTATTCCGCCGGTACGAGCCGCCCTATCAGCACATATCTGGCATTTTCATATTCATAGGAGCAGGTGGATAGGGTCAGGAACCGGTCTCCGTCGGAAATTTCGATGCCGGAGGTAAAGGTAGAGCTTTCAACAGCCTGACGGACGGTTGCAAGCACCTCCTCGTCGGACAGGTCAAAGGAGTACACATCGGAGGTCGTCGGCGTGATATACCCCGCCACCGGCTCGACCTTATAGTCTCCGTTCGGCGTGAGCAGCCACATGACCGGATGCTCCTCGAAATAGGACTGCTCCCTGTAATAGGAGAGCGTGCCGAACATCGTTTTGTTTTTCATGTTGTGACCGTAGATGACGGTATTGGCGTCCGAAAAATCTGCGGAGTTCCGGCAATCGACAAACAGCGTGCCTGCGGTGTTCCAACTACCGTCAAGCAGGCGGCGCAGGTAGTAATCATTGTCGCTGCTCTGCACCACCGGAAGATTTATAGGCGTATCCTCACAGTACAGCCAGCCGACAATGTCTCCGTTCTGTTTCAGGAGGACATCAAAGTCCACCTCGATGGGAGCCGTTTCGCCGGTTCGGGACGGCGACACCGCATCGTCTATAAGCCTGTCGTTGAGGCTCGTGCTTTGGCTGCCTTCGCGGATGTAGCCGAATAGCTTTACCGCCGAAAACACCAGTGCGGCGCAGGCGATAAGCCACAGCAGCAAGCGTATAACCTTTCTCATGCGCGCTCGCACCCTCCCGTTAGATGATGTGAAGAAAGCCCCGCCCCGGCACCTTGCAGTGCCACGGCCGCATGTGAAGCAGAGATACTATGGCGATAAACCTTTGCTTGAAATGACCGTTCTCTGTGATTTTAAGCTTTTCTCCAAACCATTTTGTTCACAACGCCCGTGTAACTTTGGATAAGTCTTGCGACCTTTATTGAAACATTTTCGTGTGTGTAGTCTTGGACGGGTGTGCCGGATTCGCCGCTTTGCTGCATTGTGACCGCCATGTCCACGGCTTGCAGGAGCGAGTCGGTGTCGATGCCCGCCAAGACGAAGCAGCCGGCGTCGAGCGCTTCAGGGCGCTCCGTTGAGGTGCGGATGCATACGGCGGGAAACGGCTTACCAATCGACAGGAAAAAGCTCGATTCCTCCGGCAACGTCCCACTGTCGGAAACCACTGCAAAGGCGTTCATTTGCAGGCAGTTATAATCATGAAAACCGAGCGGTTCGTGGGCGATGACACGCCTGTCGAGCTTAAAGCCGGTGCTTTCAAGCCGCTTTCTGCTCCTCGGATGGCAGGAATAGAGAACCGGCATATCGTATTTCTCCGCCATGGCGTTTACCGCCGTAAACAGCGAAAAGAAATTTGTGTCCGTGTCAATGTTCTCTTCCCTGTGAGCGGAGAGCAGAATATATTTTCCCTTCTCAAGTCCCAGCCGCTTATGGATATCGCTGTCTTCAATCCTGTCTAAATTGGCGTGCAGCACCTCAGCCATGGGACTGCCGACCACGAATGTGCGCTCCTTCGGCATTCCGCACTCCATGAGATAGCGGCGCGCATGCTCGGAGTAGCAGAGATTCACATCGCTGATGATATCCACGATGCGGCGGTTCGTTTCCTCCGGCAGGCACTCGTCCTTGCAGCGGTTGCCCGCCTCCATATGAAATATGGGGATATGCAGCCGCTTTGCGCCGATCACTGAAAGACATGAGTTTGTATCTCCGAGCACCAGCACGGCATCGGGCTGAAGCTTAACCATGAGCTTGTAGGACTTGTCTATAATATTTCCGAGCGTTGCGCCGAGATCGTCGCCGACGGCATCGAGATAATGGTCCGGAGAGCGAAGCCCCAGATCGTCGAAGAACACCTGATTAAGCGTGTAGTCGTAGTTCTGCCCGGTATGAACAAGGCTCTGCTCAAAGTACCTGTCGCAGCATTTGATCGTTGCTGACAGGCGGATTATCTCCGGCCTTGTGCCGATAATCGTCATAAGCTTAAGCTTTCCCATGCTCACACCTCTTCAAAGAATGTATCCGGATGATCGGGGTCAAACAGCTCGTTTGCCCACATGACCGTCACGAGGTTTTCCGTCTCACTCAGGTTGATAATATTATGCGTATAGCCCGGCAGCATATGGACGGCTTGAATTTTATCGCCGCTGACCTCGAACTCCAGCACTTCGTCCGAGCCTATCTTTCGCTCCTGAATGAGGCCGTGACCGGAAACAACGATGAAAAACTCCCATTTGGAATTGTGCCAATGCTGACCCTTTGTAATGCCGGGCTTTGAAATGTTCACGGAGAACTGCCCATGACTGCTCGTCTTCAAAAGCTCCGTAAAGCTGCCTCTGTCGTCAATATTCATTTTCAAGGGGAAAGCAATCTTGTCCTGCGGCAGGTATGCCAGATATGTGCTGTACAGCTTTTTTTCAAAGCTGCCGTCGGGAATTTCGGGGAACAGCAGTGTTTCAGGCTGCTTGTGGAAGGAGTACAGCAATTGGGCTATCTCGCCGACAGTTGCGGTATGACTTACGGGAACGGCGCAGTAACCGTTTTTCGTTCTGTGAGGGTGACCCTCGATTGCATCCAGCACTTCCTCAGTCAGATCATCAATGTACACGAGCTCGAGGGTGGCATCGGGATCTGAGATCGTAATGGGCTCCTCTCTTGCTATGCTGTGGCAGAAGGTTGCAACAACGGAGTTATAGTTTGGCCTGCACCATTTGCCGAAAAGATTCGGAAAGCGATACACCATGACATCCGCTCCCGTTTCCTTGCCATGTGCGAAAACAAGCTCCTCCGCCGCCTTCTTGGACTGCCCGTAGGGGCTGCCTGCGTAACGCCCCGTCAGGCTTGCCTGGACGGAGGAGGACAGAAGCACCGGACAGCGGTTATTATTTTCGTGAAGAATACCAAGAAGCTGTCGTGTAAAGTCTGTATTGCCGGCTTCAAACTCGCTCTGGTCCTTCGGTCTGTTTACTCCGGCGAGGTGGACAACAAAGTTTGCCTCGCGGCAGAATCTTTCAAGATCTTCGTATGATGTTTCCCTCGTGCATAGGAAAATGTCATCTATTTTTATGTTGGGGCGGGTTTTGTCTCTGCCGTCCTTTATAGCCCGTAAACGCTCCGTAAGGTTCTTCCCGACAAATCCGTTGGCTCCGGTGATAAGTATGTTCATATAATTCAAATCTCAATTGTTCATTTCAAAGTTGGGATCATCCATCAGATGCTGCAGTATTACATTGACATCCTCCTGCATAGCGATCTGCTCGTCCGTTGACACCTCATAATCGATGATATAGATGGGCGTATCTTTATATGTGCCCAACAAATAACCGTCGCATTTTGTGAAGACAAGGTCAAATAGAGGAGTACCGTTATTTGAAAACTTTACACGATCATTTGTGACTTCGGTTTGAACAGCATTCTTCCATTTCTCGGGGTATTGCATGGGAATAGGTGCTCCCTCAATATCAGCAGTTGCGGTGTTTTCATCAGCAACCGCTTCATTTATACGGAAGTCATAATCTTTCTCCAAATGATCGGCAATCGTGTTTACGGCGCTCTGATACCCGCAATAGGTTTCGTAATTTTCATTTTCCTCGTCAATTGTGGGAACATTCATATAGATCACTGTGTTTTCGGACTGACCTACTAATGTGCCCATCAGAACCTCGCCTGTGCCGTTAAAAATCAATGTGAACAGCTCTGTACCGTCATTTGCCATGAATGTCAGTGTATAGGGGGATTCGCTTGCGACCTCATTAGTTACATTGCCGTCGAAAGATTCCGGCACACATATATCCGCATATGGGGTCTTTATAGCTATTACTTTTTCTTCTGCCTGATCCTGAGTATCGGAATCCTTTGTTGTACCTGCTTCCTTCTCATCGTCGGCTGTACCGCAAGCGCAAAGTGACAGTAAGCACGCTAAAGCTAAGATAAGTGAAAAAAATTTTTTCATTGCTTTTCCCCTTCTGTTACACGAGTCCATATCGATAATTTTTTGAATTTAGCAAGTTCGTCTTGAATATAATCTAACGCGGCAATTTTAGCTTTCGTTTCCTCAACTGTTAGAACTTTTGTGTTGTTGGAATTAAACTCTGTCGGAATTTTGCGTTCCTTATCACCCTCACTGAAAAATTTATCGTAATTAAGGCTGCGATTATCTGATGGAATACGAAAAAAATTTCCCATATTAATAGCTTTAGCGCATTCCTCATTTGTCATCAGCGTCTCATAAATTTTTTCGCCGTGACGAATACCGATCAACTTTATATTCTTTTTGTCCCCACCAAACAGTTCACACACCGCTTCCGCCTGTGTTTGAAGCGTGCATGCAGGAGCTTTTTGAACCAGAATATCTCCGTTTTTCCCATGCTCAAAAGCAAACATGACTAAATCAACAGCTTCTTCAAGCGACATAATGAATCGTGTCATTTTTGGCTCTGTCACCGTGATGGGACTGCCGTTTCTGATTTGATCTATCCATAGAGGTATAACTGAACCTCTGGAGCACATCACATTGCCGTAACGTGTACAGCAAATTTTGGTGTGCTTGCTTGTCCGGCTCTTGGCTATGGCAATTTTCTCTTCCATTGCCTTTGAGAGCCCCATTGCGTTGACCGGGTAAGCAGCTTTATCCGTAGACAGGCATATAACAGACTGAACACCTGCATCTATTGCGGCAGTCAGAACATTATCTGTTCCTATGACATTGGTTCGAATTGCTTCCATCGGAAAAAACTCACATGAAGGGACCTGCTTTAGCGCTGCTGCGTGAAATACATAATTCACATCATACATTGCGTTGCGGATAGACTGCAAATCTCGAACATCGCCTATGTAGAACTTTATTTTATCCGATACATCCGGCATTTTTGCCTGGAACTCGTGACGCATATCGTCTTGCTTTTTCTCATCCCTCGAAAAAATGCGTATTTCCTTTATATCCGTTTGCAGGAATCGGTTCAAAACAGCATTTCCGAATGAACCTGTACCTCCCGTTATGAGGAGTGTTTT
>CAVJCN010000146.1:0-5334 GCA_963647945.1 Absicoccus sp.
AAATTTGCTCCTTACGAAATAGGGTCTTGCAGTCCAGAAGCGAAATGTCATGCACCGTTGCAATGAGCTGCGCCCTTTCGTTCAGTTCATTGTTAAAAAGAGCAAGGATTCCGCGTGTAATCTTGAAATGCAGGCTGTTGTCCAGCTCGTCAATGATAAGAATCCGATTGTTTTCGAGTGCGTCAATCACATAGCTGGCAAGGGCTGCGATTTTTTTCGTTCCGGTAGAATCAAAGAGAATGCTGGGAACTTTCACACCGTTATATACGGATGTCAAATGAAGCATTTCCATGAGAGGCGCTGCCGCAGAGAGTGAGTTTTCCTGCGGTTTTCTTTCCATGTCGTTCTTCTCGTCAGAGAGCTGAATTTTTAATTCATCCTCTCCGGCATAATGAAAGTCCTCCAAAGAAATGTCTGCATTTAAAATGAAATGTTTAATTTTTTCCTGCTTCTGATTGGATAGCTTCAGCATGTCAATCGTCTTTTTAATTGGGATATTGTTCATGTCAACAATATCTATTCGCTCTGCGAATCCTGTAAGGATTTTTTTTATTTCATGGAGTTCGGGAAATTTGCTTGTATCAATCAAATAAACAAACAGGTTGTTTTTCGCTGCAACCTTCATTACCGCCTCAAGCTCTGCGTTTTCACAGATATAGCTGTCCGTAAGGCTGTCGCGAAGCAGCAGTGTCGTTTCTTTTCGGTTCCCATATCGGTCGCGGTGCACCTGTGCAAATCTTTCATAAAGATATTCTCTTTTTTCTGCATCATACTTTGCCGAGAAAAGATATTCTGCACCTTTTTCAATAAAGGAGACGGTTAATTCGCAAAGCGGATTCGGATTAAAAAGGTTTTGGGAAATGTGAGCATCTTGATTCAAAAAAATTCGTTTTATCATCGCTAAGATGTTTACAAAATTTGTTTTACCTGCATTGTTTGGTCCGAAAATGACGGCTGTTTTTAATACGCCTAATTCTTCAAACGAGGCTACATTATTCGGAAAGCGTTTATAATGTCTGTTTGCCTGCATCGAAAACTCCGTTTCGGAATTATAGATTAAGCAATTATTGATTTTTACACTTACAAGCATGCTTCTTCCTCCTGCTTCTTTTTCTTATTACCATTATGCCACAGCCCTGAGTTGCTAAGCTGTGATTCAATGGTTCCTACTTTGCAGCAACGCTGCCTTTATAATCGTTGGAACCATTATACCACCAATCATATTTTTTATGCAATATTTTTTCATAAAAAAATATTTATTTAATTATTCCCCCTTTTTTCTACAATAATCAATGTTCATTTGCTTTTGGTACTTTTTCGGGTAAAATATCAAAAAACACTCGGAGGTGAACACATCGTGAAAGAGCGAATTTTAACAGCAAATATCATTGATAATTACAAGAGCAATTTAGTTTTGCAAGAGAAAAGTGTAGCGACTATAAAAAAATATATTAGAGATATAGATGCGTTTGCGGTATACGCGCAACACAAAATCCTCACAAAAGAAATCGTACTCTCCTACAAAAATTATCTGCAAGATAATTATGCGGTGCGAAGTGTGAATTCAATGCTCGCAAGTATCAATAGCCTGTTTGCATTTTTAGGTTGGTTCGACCTAAAAGTAAAATCCTTAAAATTGCAGCAGCAAGTGTTTTGCACAGAAGAAAAAGAATTGACAAAGGCGGAGTACATAAGGCTATGCAGAGCCGCTGACCGGCTGCAAAACAAGCGTCTAAACCTTATTTTGCAAACTCTCTGCGCTACGGGCATTCGTGTCAGCGAATTGCAATATATAACTGTCGAGGCTGCAAGTCGCGGCATAGCGGTTGTAAATTGTAAGGCAAAAACAAGGTCAGTGTTTATCGTAAAAGCATTGAAGCAAAAATTGCTTTGTTATGCTGCGGAGAATGGAATAAAAAGCGGTATGATTTTTATAACAAGAAACGGCAACCCTATAGACCGCACAAATATCTGGCGCGAAATGAAAGCATTATGCGTTGAGGCAAATGTCAATCCGCAAAAGGTGTTCCCTCATAACCTGCGTCACCTGTTCGCCCGCGTGTTTTACAGAATTAAAAAAGATATTGCCAAACTTGCCGATATTCTCGGTCACAGCAGTATCAATACTACAAGGATTTATATTATTTCCACTGGAACGGATCACCGTCGGCAAATGGAAAATATGCGGCTTATTATATAATAAAAACACCGAAACCGGTGACAGAAACATAATCAGTATTATGTTGTAGCTCAACGCGAAAATAGCCCAAAACGGTCTGTTTTCATAAGTTAAGTATATATTATTTTCTCAAAAAATCAAGTATTTCGGCGAAAAAAGTATTGTCAGCGCGAGAAACACCGACTTTTATGCAGCACAAGCAAACCTTTTCAAAGGCAAGGGCTGAAAAGGGTTGGTTTTTTATACCCATTTTTAATTATATCGCCTGCAGTGCGGCGGTGAACCTTTATCTTTGCAGCAATATACAACATAATACTGATTATGCTGTACTTGAAATAAGTAAGGGAGGTAGTTAAATGGCATCTATCGCTTCCGTCATCAAATATGAAGGCGATAATAACACTTTTATTTGGAAGCATCCCTGTGAGGACTTCAACACATCGACCCAGTTGATTGTCCACGAATCACAGGAGGCAATTTTTTTTCTAAACGGGCAAGCCCTTGATCTTTTTGGACCGGGGCGGCACACTCTGGAAGCTGAGAATATCCCCATTCTACGCCACCTGATCAATATTCCGACCGGCGGCGAAAGCGCATTTCATTGTGAGGTCTATTTTATAAATAAGGCTGAGCAAATGGCAATTCGCTGGGGAACGGACAGCAAGGTGCAATATGTAGAACCTACATACAAATTCCCACTTTCCATCGGTGCAAGCGGTGAAATGTCCCTTTCTGTTGATGACTCCCGTAAATTGCTTGTCAAATTAGTCGGCACAGAATGTAGTTTGGATCGCCAGCAGCTGACGACCTATTTCCGCAGTATACTGATGGCAAAGGTAAAAGCCTATATCGCCCAGACGATGCGCGCAAATGCCATCAATATCTTTGAGATTGATGAAAGCCTTGAAACTTTCTCGGAAGATATCAGGCAAAGGCTGATTCCCGATTTTCTTGATTACGGCGTACAACTCAAACGCTTCTATGTCACCACGGTTGTCAAGCCAGACGGCGACCCGCAGTACGAAAAGTTCAAGGAATTGCATTTCCGGCAGTATGCCGATATAGCAGAAGCAAAACTGAAACAGCAAACCGATGTGATTCACGCCCAAACAGAAGCGCAGAAAGTTGTTATTGACTCTCAGGCACAGGCAATCAAGCGGATGCAAGAGGGTTACACCTACCAACAGGAGCGTGGCTTCGATGTAGCGCAGGATGCCGCTAAAAATGAAGGCGCAGGTCAGTTCTCCGGCATGGGAATCGGGCTTGGAATGATGGCAGGTGTCGGCGGAACGGTGGGCGGAATGGTGAGCGGAGCCGTTTCTGATGCATTTGTAGGAATGACGCCAGCACAACCACAAGCAACAGCAAACCGCTTCTGCGATGAATGTGGAGCTCTGTTGACTCCGGGCGCAGCATTTTGCGATGAGTGCGGCGCACCGCAGGCTACCCACGAGGCTTGTGCAAAATGCGGTTTTAAGTTTACCAAGCCCGGTAAATTCTGTCCAAAATGCGGAGCAAAAAGGGAGGACTGACGATGAAAAAAATCAGTACAAAAGGCTATGTAATTCTTGGGATTCTATTCGTCTTGATTAGTGCGACTGCGATTGCTGCTCCCACAATAAAAACTACGACATTTTGGATTGCCTATGCGTTTACTGTAATAGCATTTGCCGCGCAAATTATCGTTTGGAAAGCTGCTCTTGGATATGGAACGCCCTTAAAAGCAAGTTTCTGGGCTTTCCGGTTGTTTATATCAGCGTCGTATATCTCGTGCTTCAGGTTCTCGCACTCGTAGTATTTTTGCTTGTCCCCACCCTTGCGCCTTGGATTGCGATCGTTGCTTGTGGCCTTATCGCCGGAATTTCTGCGGTGTGCATGATCTCTGCTGATATTGGGCGTGGTGGAATTGAACGGGTATCCGCAAAGGCGCAGAAAAAAGTTTCCTATATTCGGGAACTGCAAACCGAGGTCGAACTGTTAGCTGATGCCGAAACCGATGCAACAACAGAAGCAGCGTTAAGGCAGCTTGCTGAAAAGATTCGTTTTTCGGATCCAATGAGCAATGGCAAATTGGCAGATTTGGAAAATCTACTCAAGGATAGAGTCTGCGGGTTAAAATCCTCTGCGGATAAATCAGAACTTATTAACCAGCTCAATTCGCTTTTGGATGAGCGAAATAAAAAATGTAAAGATATAAAGGAGTGATTAGAATGAATAAGTTTTATTCCTTGCTCATGCAGTTCACCCAAGGTACTACGCCGTCAAGACTTCATTTAGTGCATAAATATAATGAAGATCTGGTCGATGAAGCAATTCACATGGGCTATATTATAGAGATTAGAAAAAATGAATATGGAGAACCCGTATATGCAATTACCCCTGCAGGGAGAAGCGCACGGGATGATTAAAGGAGGAACAAAAAAATGAAACAATTAACTTGTGAAATGTGCGGAGGAACTGACCTTATCAAGCAGGATGGCGTATTTGTATGCCAAAGCTGTGGTATGAAATACTCTGTAGAAGAAGCTAAAAAAATGATGATTGAAGGTACTGTCGATGTTCAGGGTACCGTCAAGGTCGATAATTCGATTTTTGTAGAAAAGTATCTTGCCAACGCTCGACGTGCAAAAGAAAAGGAGGACTGGGAGGAAACTGAAAAATATTACAATATGGTCGAGCAAAATGATCCCACCAATATTGAGGCTATTTTCTATAGTTCTTATAGTAAAGCTAAGGCTTCTCTTGTCGAGGGAGATCTTTATAAACGTCAAGCAGCTTTCAAAGTATTACAGAATTGTGTTTCAATCATAGATGACAATTTTGATTTGGAAAAAGCTGAAGAAAACAAGAAAATTCTTGAGGAAATCAGTGCTGACATTTTTGGTATGGCATGTAGCAATTATGTGTATAATCAGCGTAAAAATGGCTATGGAATTGTAACTTGGACTGATAAAATGGAAACGATTACTCTTTTTAATAATCTTGGAAAAGAATTTATGGTTTCTCTTGAACTTATTGCCCAAAAGTATAGTGATGAAGAAAAGCAAAGCCGAAAGTATTACTATGAATTGGCTTTGAAACATGCCGAATTCATACTTCAGAACGGCAGCCTTGCCTCTCCGCAAAGTTTTAAAGATATAATTATGACATATCAC
>CAVJCN010000147.1:0-5333 GCA_963647945.1 Absicoccus sp.
AAACAAAGCTGGAAATCGGCGAAGGAAAGGCTGTGGGCAAGGCACGGACTGGAAAGAAATACGCCTACAGCATCACCATAGACTCCGAGAACCTCAGCGAGCAGATTTTGAGGGAAACCGGAATGCTCCTCATAAAAGAAGGCAACAACTATTTTTCCGACGGAATTTACGACGGGCTGGTTCGTACAAAATGCTGCAAAAAAGCCTATCTTCGGGGGGTTTTCATGGGCGCGGGAACCATGAGCGATCCGGAAAAGGGCTACGATTTGGAATTTGTGGTTGGCTCCGAGAACATGGCAACAGACCTCCGAAAACTCATAAATTCCTTTGTGGACTTAAGCTGCAAGAGCGTAAAGCGGGGCAAGCATTATGTTGTCTACATGAAAAAAGCGGATTACATCAGCGACACCCTTGCAATCATGGGTGCCAGCAACCAGGTCTTCGCCATGGAGGAAACCCGAATCAAAAAGGCAATGGTAAATTCCGCAAAGCGTAGCGTAAACTGCGACAATGCCAACATGGACAGGACAATAGAAGCCTCCCTCAGGCAAGCTGCCGCAATCCGAAAAATCGACGAAAAAATCGGCTTAAGCGCGCTGCCCGAAAAGCTGCGGGAAGTGGCAAGGCTCAGACTGGAAAATCCGGACATATCCATCACGGCTCTCGGGGAACTTTGCGAGCCACCACTCAAAAAATCCGGAGTCAACAACCGAATAAAAAAGATAGAAGAAACAGCCGCAAAATTGTGATGGATTCTGCGGCTTTTCTTGATTGTTGCGAGGATTTTGCATAAAAATCTTGATTTCACATTGCAGATTTTTACAGGAAATTTGAAAGAAGAAAACGGGATCGTCTATCTGCCCATTTATATGATGCCGCTGCTGTGAAATGCGCAAACGGTTCTTGCTTTCTCGACAAATTTTGTATATAATTTAACCAAGAAAATTTACAGGGAGTGCAACGCGATGGGAAAATCTTTTAGCAGAGCAACAGTTACGGCAAATTCAAAACCATTTCTTACGGAGTCAAAGTGTGATTTTGTAGGAAATGGTTTTTTGTATACCGTAAAAATGATGGAAAAATGCGAGGGGGCAGGGAAATATGAAACTATTACACACATCGGACTGGCATTTGGGAATGACTGACGGCGAGCGGTCACTCTACGATGACCAGGTACATTTTATTAATGAAATTTGTGAAATATCAGAGGAGGAAAAGGCGGATGCCATAATAATCGCAGGAGATATATTCGACCGTTCGATTCCATCCGCTGATGCCGTTAAATTGTATGACATGGCGATGACCAAGCTCTGCATAGAGTATCAAAAAGAGGTAATTGCCATAGCAGGAAATCATGACAGTGCAGACAGAGTAGAAAGCTGTAACAGGCTCCTTTCAAAGGCGGGGCTACATGTACTCGGCTCAGTATATGCAGAACCGGTTATTGTAAGATATGAGGACGCGGACATTTACCTGCTTCCGTGGGTCAAAGAAAATAAGGTGAAAAGCATTTTCCCTGAGGAGGCAGAGAATATACACAGCTTGCAGGACGCTTATGCTTTGCTTTGCAGAAAAATGAAAGAACGCTTCACACCGGGAAAGAAGAATATTCTTGTTTCACATTCCTTTATGACAAATTCCGAAACATCGCAAAGCGACAGGGCAGCGGTGCTTGGATTTGCCGACCAGGTGGGAGTTGAAGTGTTCAGCGAATTTGACTATGTTGCTCTCGGTCATATCCATAAACCTCAGAATATCGGAAAAAACGCGCGATACAGCGGAACGCCGATGCCTTATTCCTTTGGGAAAGAGGAAGAACAGGAAAAGAGCGTAACTATCATAGACACAGAAACTTTAGAGCGAAAAGTTGTACCGCTGAAACCTCTTCACCTAAGAAAAACCATTTCCGGTACGCTTCAGGAAATACTTGATACAAAGTATCCGCAGGAAATTCTCGACGGCTACACAAAAATTATTGTAACCGATGCGTATGTAGGGCTGGATACGATGTCAAAAATCAGCGCAAAATTCAAAAATTTCATCGAGGTATACGGCAAATCATTTGAGGACACGGGTTCAACGATCAAGCTGACTATGGACGAGCTCAGGGAAATTGAGTCGAATCCATCTGAAATTTTCAGGAATTTTTACAGAGATATCATGGGTGAGGAACCGGATAGCAGAGTTTTGGAAATATTTGAAAGATGCGTCGAAGAGGCAGAGGAGGCGGAGGAATGAAACCGATCAGATTGGAACTGCAGGCCTTCGGGCCATATGTGAACAAGGAAGTCATTGACTTTGAGGAACTTTCACGGAGCGGAATGTTCTTGATAAAAGGGCCTACCGGCTCAGGCAAAACAACGATTTTCGATGCGATGACCTTCGCCTTGTACGGAGAATCCAGCGGAACAGAGGGCCAAAACATAGGAAGAAACAGTTTGGAAAAGTGGAGATGCAACCAAGCCGGCCCTGATGCGGAGTGCTATGTGAGCTTTACCTTCTCGGCAAACGGGAAAAAATATAATTTTACGAGAAAAAGCCTGCGCAAAAGAAAAAATCTTGATGAACAGGTTGATGCCTTTGTTTTTGACGACGAAGGAAATATGCATCCAATCTTTGAGAATCCCAAGAAAAGCGAGTTAAAGGAAAAGGCCGCAGAAATCATCGGCTTGACCCGCGACCAGTTTAGCCAAGTAGTGCTTTTGCCCCAGGGAAAATTCGAGAAGTTTATCACGGCCGCCTCGGGGGAAAAAGAGGAGATCCTAAGCAAAATATTCGACACGGACAAATGGGGAGAATATGCTCAGCGTTTCTATGCCAAGGCCGAATTGCGAAAATCGGAACTCGAAGATAAGAGAGAGGAGATTATGCGAAAACTCGAAGATGAGGAAGTAGAAAGCATTGAGGCTTTGCGGGATAAGAAGAGAAATTTAACAGAAGAACTTAATAAAATCGAAGAAAAACACAAAAAATTTGACTCGGAGGGTAGAAAATCAAAACTTGAAGAAGAAAAGGGGCTTAAGCGAAAATTTGACGAGTTAGATAAATCGGTTTCGGATCTTAAAGACCTTGAGGGTAAAAGGGCCGAAATCGAATTGCAAGCAAAAGAGCTGAAGAATGCAGACCGCGCCGAAACCGTAAGAAATTTCATAAAAGAAGTTAAAAGGTGTGAAGACGAAGAAAAAGAAAGACGGGAGGCTCTCAAGGATATTAAGAATAAAGAGCCTATGATGAAGGAGGATATGGATAAGGCGAAAGAAAAACTCGATAAGTTTTCCGATGAGCTGCTACTTGCAAATCTACAGAAGAGAGAAACGAGCCTTGAAGAAAAGGAAGAGCCTTATGCACTTTTCTCTGAATGTGAGGGCAAACTTAAGATGGCCGCGGATACCCTCGAAGCGGCAAGGCAGGAATATGAGGACGCTGAGAAAGAGGAAAAAGAAGCTTCTGAAACTTTGAAAGGGGCTCTCGAAAAATTCAACGAGGCAAGGAGCTTTACAAATGATTGCCGTAAAAAATATTTCGACAGCATATACGGAATTATTGCCGAAGAGCAGCTTGAAGAGGGAAAAGCCTGTCCAATATGCGGAAGCGTGCACCACCCTGCTCCTGCGAAGCCGGCTCCCGAATCCATCACAAAAGAAGAACTGGACTTTGCCATAGAAGCCGAGAACAAAGCAGAAGAGGAATGGAAGAAAGCGGAGGAAAAAGCCAAAGAAAAGCGTAGAGCAAAAGAAGAAAAGCACGATGCGCTGGTGGAACGAAAGGGCGAATATACCAAAGCCAATGCCGCTTTTGAAGCACTGCAAAATAACTTGGTCGAAGGGATAAACTCGGAAGCTGAACTTGAAAATAAAATAAAAGAAATCAAAACGGAGATTGCGGGCTACAAGTCGGAATTATCTCGACTTGAAGAAGAGTTTAAAAAAGCTGAGAAAAACTATGAGGAAATAGAATCAAATGCTAAGACAGCAGACGAGGAGCTTGTAAAAGCTAAAGACAAACTTGGGAAAGCTCAAAAGGAACTTGGCGGGAAGCTGGCAGAACAAAGTTTCGATTCCCTTGAAGAATGTGCCGGAATGCTGAAAGAAGAGAAAGACAGAAACCGCTTGCGCATTGAGATTGAAACTTATTATCAAGATATTGAAAAGAGCAGAAGGGCACTTAGGGAAAAAGAACAGGAACTTGAGGGCAAGTCCCGCCCCGATGACGGTACTTTCGAGGCAAGAGATAAGGAAATTCAGGAAGAAAACGAAGCGTATATCGAAAACAGGACAAATCTGAAAAAAGATGTCAAGAGGGCCCACGAGCTTGTTGAAGAACTTGAACCGCTTCAGAAAGAATGTGATGAGAACTTTCCGATTGCGGAGCAGGATCTTGCTTTGGCAAAGAAGCTGAAAGGAGAAACCGGAATCGGACTAAAACGCTATGTTCTCGGAATTATGTTCAATCAGGTTATAGGAGAAGCTAACAGGATGCTTTTGAATGTACACGGCGGCAGGTATCAGCTGCAGCGTTCAGATGAAAAGGGGCAGGGCAATAAGCGTGGGCTGGAGCTGGTTGCCCATGATAACAGAGTCCCTGATGAAGAAGGACGAAATGTTTCCATGCTGTCCGGAGGGGAAAAATTCCTTGTTTCGCTGGCCCTTTCGATCGGTATGGCAACAGTCGCTCAGAAATCAGGTCTTAAGATGGAGGCGCTGTTTATTGACGAAGGATTCGGCACTTTGGACGAGAACTCAATAAATGATGCAATAACCGTGTTGGAAAGCGTAAAACAGAATAACGGAATGATTGGCATAATAAGCCATGTAAAGGTACTTGACGAAAACATTACAAAGCATATTGAGGTGGTAAAGACGGCTGCAGGGAGTACAATTGTTGTAAATTGACGGCGGCAATGCAGTTGGAGCAAGTAAAAGGCGCATAAACCATGTATCGATATCGCACGATAAAACAATAAAAAAACACACGCGTGTGTTCAAAAACGCACGCGTGCGTTTTTGCGCGAAACAATAGATCTGCGCTCAAAGCAGTTGTGCTATTGCTGTTGTTTTTCCAAGCAACGAGCTTATCATATATTTTCCTTTTCAGTATGAGATTATGCCCCCCTCCTATTTTGAAATGTTATTATTTTGCGGTTCGTTTATGCATAGTATAACAAAATATGCGCGAAAAAGCAGATAAATCAAAATACAGAGAGCAGTCTGCCGGTCATGCAGACTGCGCTCTGTTTTTTATTGTATTAAACCGCCGCGTGCCGAATGACAGGTGCGGGGATATGATAGGGGATACCGGATAGTCTGTACTTGATTGCCAAGAATTGCAAAAAA
>CAVJCN010000148.1:0-5283 GCA_963647945.1 Absicoccus sp.
GCTTACGATCTTCCGCGCCACCTTTCTGCAAAGGCTTCCGATTTCCCGTTCAAGGTTTCTTACTCCCGATTCCCGGGTGTAGTAATTTATCAAATCCCGCAGAGTTTTCTCGCTGATGGAAAAATTCTTCGGTTTCAGGCCGTGGGCCTTGAGCTGTTTCGGAATAAGGTATTGCCGGGCGATTTTCACCTTTTCTTCTTCCGTGTAGCCCGAAACCTCGATGACTTCCATTCTGTCAAGGAGGGGCCTCGGAATCGTTTCAACGCTGTTTGCGGTGGTTATGAACATGACCTTTGACAAATCGAAGGGAATGTCCAGGAAATGATCCGTGAACTCTTTGTTTTGTTCCGGGTCGAGGACTTCCAGCAGCGCCGAGGCGGGATCGCCTTTAAAATCGGCACCAATCTTGTCAACCTCGTCAAAGAGGAAAACAGGATTGTTTGTGCCTGCGTCCTTGATTGAGGTGATAATTCGCCCCGGAATCGCGCCTATGTAGGTTCTTCGGTGGCCTCTTATCTCTGCCTCGTCCCGAACTCCGCCCAGGGACATTCTTACGAAATCTCTTCCGGTGGCCCTTGCAATGGAACGGGCGATGGATGTTTTACCCACCCCCGGAGGCCCTACAAGACAGATAATCGGCCCCTTAATGGCTTTGTTAAGGTGAATGACCGCCAGATATTCCAGGATTCTTTCTTTAACCTTTTCAAGTCCGTAATGATCCTCGTTAAGAATCTTTTCCGCTTTCTTTAAATCGGAATTTGTTTTCTGAGATTTTTTCCAAGGCAGCGCCAGTATGGTTTCCACATAGTTTCTTATCACGGCACTGTCCGCAGATGCCGGAACCATCTTGGTGAATTTGTTTATTTCTTTTTTTACCTTGTCCTCGATCTTCTCAGGGAGCTGCAGGGCTTCAAGTTCTTCAATCCATCTTGCCGCTTCGCTTGCGGCTTCTTCGCCGTACCCCAGCTCGTCCTGTATGGCTTTCATCTGCTCCCGAAGGATATATTCCTTTTGATTTTGCTTTACGCTTTCCTGGACCTTTTCGCTGATATTCCTTTCGAGGTTCAAAATTTGATTTTCTTCAAGGATTATTCTGTTAATCAGCTGCAAGCGCTCCTTTACATCCAGTGCCTCCAGAACTTCCTGTTTCAAGGCGATTTTAATGTCCAGCTGCATCGCCAGGGTATCGGCGAATATGTCGGGCTCTTCGATGGAGCTTATCAGATCGTAAACTTCGTCTTTTATATTCGGCTGAAGTGCCAAATATTCATCGAAAGCGTCCAAAACCGAGCGCATCATAGCCTGTACTTCCGGTTCCCGGGGATCCGCCTGTATAATCTCAGCCTCGGATATTTCGCACAAAACAAATGGTTCCTCGCTGATCACTTTCTCCATTTTTGCCCTATACTGTCCCTCCACAAGTACGCGAACCGCATCCCCTTGGATTTTGAGCATCTGTTTTACTCTTACCACCGTCCCGATGTGATAATAATCCTCTGATGTGGGAAGCAGAATGTTCTCGTCCTTTTGTGATGTCAAAAATAACAATTTATCTGTCGCCATGGCGTTTTCCAGCGCCTTGACGGATTTTTCCCTGCCTATATCGAAATGCAGGATCGTTCTCGGGAAAACCGATAATCCCCGAAGCGGAACGCAGGGCATTATAATTCTCTCTGTCATAAGTTTCCTCCATAGAAAACAGGCGACCGTAGCCGCCCATATTCTCTTCATTTTTTTAGGAAGCCTCTATCTCTCCCTTTTTTTCTTCTATCAAAATAGGTTTTGCGTCTTCGGTTATCGTTTCTTTTGTAATGACGCACTTTTCCACATCATCCCGTGACGGAATTTCATACATGATGTCTGTCATCACGCCCTCCAAAATGCTCCGGAGTCCTCTTGCGCCGGTTTTTCTTTCGAGGGCTTTCTGCGCCACCGCACGGATCGCATCTTCCTCAATTTCAAGTTCAACACCATCGATTTTAAACAGCTTCTTGTACTGTTTAAGTAGCGCGTTTTTAGGTTCCGTGATAATGCGTACCAGAGCTTCCTCCGAAAGTTCATCCAGCGTAACCATTACGGGCAGTCTTCCGATAAATTCCGGAATCAGGCCGAATTTGAGCAAATCCTCCGGCCTTGTCTGGGAAAGGAGCTTCGATTCCTCCGGTTTTTCCAGTTTGATTTCGGAGTTGAAGCCGATGACCTTTTCGCCCATTCGCCTCTGAATGATTTTGTCAAGTCCGTCGAATGCTCCGCCGCATATGAACAAAACATTCGTAGTGTCAAACTGCAAAAATTCCTGGTGCGGGTGCTTGCGGCCCCCCTGGGGCGGTACATTGGCAACGGTGCCCTCAAGGATTTTGAGCAGCGCCTGCTGCACTCCCTCTCCGCTTACATCTCTTGTGATAGAAGGATTATCTGAGCGTCTGGAAATTTTGTCAATTTCATCCACATAAATAATGCCCTTCTGTGCCTTTTCCATATCCCAATCCGCTGCCTGAAGCAGTTTCAGCAGGATGTTTTCAACGTCCTCGCCTACATAGCCTGCTTCTGTGAGAGCGGTAGCATCTGCAATGGCAAAGGGAACATCCAGGATCTTTGCAAGGGTCTGGGCGAGCAAGGTCTTGCCTGAACCTGTAGGCCCAATCATTATAATATTACTTTTTTGAAGCTCCACATCATCGTCTTTGATGTCGGTGCTGGTGATCCGCTTATAGTGGTTATATACCGCAACAGCAAGGGCCTTTTTTGCCTCATCCTGTTCGATCACATATTCCGAAAGGATCTCAGTGATTTCCTTTGGTTTTGGAAGTCTGTGTGCACCGCCCTGCATTCTGCGTTCCGGCTCGTCAAAATTCTGCTTAAGAATCTCGTTGCACACGCTGACGCATTCATCGCATATATAAACGCCGGGGCCTGCAACCAAACGGTTCACCTGATTCTGAGGTTTTCCGCAAAAGGAGCATCTCAGCTGTTTTTCATCATCATATCTACTCATATTTTCCCCCTGTTATCTGGATTCGATCACTTTGTCAATAAGCCCGTACATGCAGGCTTCCTCTGCCCCCATAAAGTTATCTCTGTCCGTATCCCGTTCCAGCTTTTCCAGCGGCTGTCCGGTATTTTTCGCCAAAATCCTGTTGAGTTTTTCACGGGTTTTCAAAATCCATTCCGCATGGATCTTGATGTCCTCCGCCTGACCGTTCACTCCGCCCAGAGGCTGGTGAATCATTATTTCGGCATTCGGAAGGGCATAGCGTTTTCCCTTCGTTCCCGAAGAAAGCAGGAAAGCTCCCATGCTTGCCGCCATTCCGACGCAAATCGTCGAAACATCCGGCTTGATATATTGCATCGTATCGTAAATCGCCATTCCTGCTGTAACGGAGCCTCCCGGGCTGTTAATATAGATGCAAATATCCTTTTCCGGATCTTCAGCCTCCAAAAACAGTAATTGCGCAACCACCAGGCTGGCTATATGCTCGTCAATCTGTTCTCCTATGAAAATGATTCTGTCCTTAAGCAATCTGGAATAAATATCATAAGATCTTTCCCCTCTGCTGGTCTGTTCAATTACATATGGTACTAAAGCCATCCTTTTCCCCTCTTTCCGTTTCAAATGTGAAACTATTTAATCTTGGCGTTGTCGTAGATAAAGTCGATTGCCTTCTTTACCTGTAAATCCTTCTGTAAGAATGTCAGATTTTCAACGCCTATCATTTCCTTGATCTTGTCTGCCGTCATCTGGTACTGAGCCGCCATAGTTTCCAGTTCTTTTTCCATTTCCTCTGCGGAAACTTCGATTTTCTCCGCTTCTACGATGCCCATAAGGATAATTCTGGTCTTAACGGCTTTTTCTGCCTCAGGTCTGATTTCCTCTCTGAAAGCAGCCATGTTCTTTCCTGTAAATTCAAGGTATTTTTCGATGGTGATTCCTTGATATCTAAGCTGCTGATTGAGTTCGTTAATCATGCGGTCGATTTCGTCCTCAACCATCGCGCTTGGGATTTCAACCTCGTTAGCCTCAACAACCTTGCCGATTGCAGCGTCCTTCATCTGGTTTTCTGCCGAGGACTTGGCATATGATTCTAGTCTATCCCTGTTTGCCTGTTTTAATTCTTCCAATGTATCATATTCGCTGACATCCTTTGCGAATTCATCATCAAGCTCCGGAAGCTGTTCTTCCTTGATTTCGTGAACGAGGCAGTGGAATACTGCGTCCTTGCCTGCAAGATTCTCCGCATGGTATTCTTCCGGGAATGTAACCTTTACATCAACCTTTTCTCCCGGAGTTGCGCCGATGAGCTGCTCTTCAAAGCCCGGAATGAACATTCCCGAACCGAGAACCAGCTCCTGTCTTTCCGCTGTGCCGCCCTCAAACTGCTCATCCCCCACGAAGCCCGCATAGTCGAAGAGAACCGTATCTCCCTCTTTTGCCGGTCTTTCCACAAGGATCATTCTCGCGTTTCTCTTCTGAACCGCTTTGAGCTCATTTTCAACATCCTCGTCCTTTACCTCCTGAACGACTTTTTCGATTTCAACGCCCTTGTAGTCTTTAACTTCTACGATTGGGAAACAATCTACCGTAATCGTAACGGTAAAGCCCTCGCCCTTTGCGATTTTGCTGAACTCCGCCGCCGGGCTGTCGATGACTTCAAGGTCAAGCTCTGCGAGAGCGTTGCCGTAGGACTGTCTAAAAAGAGCATCGATGGCATCCTCAAAGAAGATTCCTTCGCCGTAATGTTTCTCGATAATGCTTCTTGGGGCTTTGCCCTTTCTGAATCCCGGAATTTCAAACTGGTTCTTGGCTTCCTGATAAACCTTTATCTGTGCCTGTTCAAATTCCTCCGGGGTAAATTCCATTGTAAACTTAACTGCGTTCTTATCTCTTGAAATAAATGTTGCTTTCATTAAAATATATCCTCCTAAAAGTATTGTAACCTCTGATAATCCTTTTCATTATAACTCTTATTACCCTTAAAGTAAAGAAAATATCACGGTTTTCGCAAAATTTTACGCCGATTTACACTGATTTTGCGTTATTCACCCCGTAAAGTTCATAAAAAAAGAAAAAAAGGCTTTATACAAAGCCCAAAAGTTCCAAACCTCGCTGATATTTGCTGCAGTTTCCCCTTTTTAAATGGTATTTTTCCTCTAATTTTCGTCCCAGAGCGATAAAACCGCGAGAGTTCCCGCAGTTTTGGCGCAAATTTTTTCATTTTTTCAGTTACTATAAGGATTCAATTTCCTGCGCAGTCAACCCCGTGTTCTTTGCAATCACATCAATCG
>CAVJCN010000149.1:0-5267 GCA_963647945.1 Absicoccus sp.
GTTTTATGGTATAATTTAGAGTCATATAATAAATTTAAATGAAAAAGGCAATCTTGTCAAGAAAGGAGGCGCGAAAATGAGCGAAGATAAGGAAACATGTCTGACAGAATGCAGAATTTGCAGCGAATTTGCCGAGGCAAATTACTGCGACGTGGATATGCAGACGAAGGTTCAAAAAAAGCATATCTTGCTTCATTCCTGCTGCGGCCCTTGCAGCACGGCTTGCATCGAGCGATTGCTGCCGGATTACAAGATCACGGTATTCTTCTATAACCCGAACATAACGGATTCCGAAGAATACGAAAAGCGAAAAGCCGCTCAGATTCAGTTTATCAACGCTTTCAATGAGCGCGTCCCCGGGGAGGACAGGATTTTGTTCATAGAAGGAGAGTATCTGCCGGAGGACTTTTACAAGGTATGCTCCGGCTACAGTAATGAACCGGAGGGAGGAGCCCGCTGCACCGAATGTTTCCGCCTCAGAATGGAGCGGACGGCGCAGGTTGCCGCAGAAACGGGAAATCCGATTTTCGGCACGACCCTGACGGTAAGCCCCCACAAGAATTATCCGCTGATTTCGGCTATCGGAACGGAAATCGCCGCCCTTTACGGCATAGAATTTCTTGACGCGGACTTTAAAAAGAAAGACGGCTTCCGAAGAAGCATCGAGCTTTCCAAAGAATATGGGCTTTACAGGCAGAACTACTGCGGCTGCGAATATTCAAAATGGTATTAACAAATGACAAAATAAAAGATGTATATACAAGGAGGACTTACTATGTTACCACTTATTTTACCTGAAAACTACCAATCGGCAATCGACCTTATGGAAAGTCAGAGAGCAATCAAAAAAATCAAAGACTTTTTCCAGCAGGAATTAGCATACGGCTTGGAACTCCGCCGTGTATCGGCCCCACTTTTCGTGGATCCGAAAACCGGACTCAACGACAACTTAAACGGTGTTGAAAGACGGGTAAGCTTCACCCTCAAAGATATCGATGAGATGGAGGTTGAAGTTGTCCAGTCCCTTGCAAAATGGAAGCGCATGGCACTGGGGAAATATCAAATCCAGCCGGGCCACGGCATTTACACCGATATGAACGCCATCAGACGGGATGAGGATCTGGATAACCTCCACTCGGTTTATGTTGACCAGTGGGACTGGGAAAAGGTCATCACAAAGGAGCAGAGAACCGAAGAATATCTTAAGGAAACCGTCACTACGATATACAATGCCATCAAAAACCTTGGCGATTATGTAAACAGACTTTACAGAAACATACAGACGGAAATTCCGAACGAAATTTTCTTCATCACGACCCAGGAACTGGAAGATATGTATCCTGACCTTACTCCAAAGGAAAGAGAAGACGCCATCACCAAGGAACACGGAGCGGTGTTCATCATGAAAATAGGCGGACAGCTTGCATCGGGCGAAAAGCACGACGGAAGATCTCCGGACTATGATGACTGGGAACTCAACGGGGACATCATACTTTGGAACGAAGTCCTTGACCGTGCCTTTGAGATTTCTTCCATGGGAATCCGTGTAGACGCAGAGGCAATGAAGCACCAGCTTGAACTTGCAGGATGTCCCGAAAGGGCAGAATTGTCGTTCCAGAAGGCGATCTTAAACGATGAATTGCCGTACACCATCGGCGGCGGTATCGGACAGAGCAGACTTTGTATGTTCTTCCTCCGCAAGGCTCACATAGGCGAGGTTCAGGTGTCTGTATGGCCACAGGATATGGTAGATAAATGCGCAGAGCACAATATTTATCTGCTTTAATTAAGAATAACCCAAATTAGAGTAATCCAAATTAGAATAACCGAAATTAGGGTAAAGAAAATTCAGAATAACCAAAGCAGGAAAGAATCAGAAAAGAATCGGAAATGAAGTATGCAAATATAGTGATCGAAAACAAAAGCAAACATACGGATATGTTTTTTACATATGAAACCGGCAGCCTCGATGTAAAAGTCGGGGACTGCGTTCTGATTCCTTTCGGCAAGGGAAATAAAACAAAACGGGGCTTCGTATTCGGAATTACGGACAAAACCGATTGTCCGCCGGAGAAAATAAAAGCCCTTCAGGAAATCGATGAAAATTTGTGCCTTGGGGAAGAAATCATCAAGACGGCGGCGTGGATGAGGCAGCGATACGCCGTTACCTACTCCGATGCCATAAACTGCTTCGTTCCGCCGGGAAAACCCGCGGCTTTGGGCAAGGAAAAGGAGCCATACAAGGATATACAGGGAAATTATACCCCGCCAAAAGCCCTGACAGGGGAGCAGCAGCTTGCAAAAGATGCCATAACAGCTGCGATCCGGGAAAAAAGACAGGAAAACTTTCTCCTTCACGGAGTAACGGCAAGCGGCAAGACACAAGTATATATGGAAGCCATCGCCGCCTGCCTTGAACAAGGTAAAACTGCGATTATACTGGTGCCGGAAATCTCCCTTACCGGGCAGCTCATCGAAAGATTTGTGGGACGCTTCGGCAAAGAGGAGATAGCCGTAATGCATAGCCGCCTTACTCAGCGGGAAAGATATGACGAATGGCAGAAAATCCGCCGGGGCAGGGCAAGAATCGTAATTGGAGCAAGAATGGGGGTGTTCGCCCCCCTCAAAGATATAGGAATAATCATACTGGACGAAGAGCACGAAGCAAGCTATAAATCCGACATGACCCCAAAATATGACACGGTGGAAGTCGCCCTTAAACGCATAGCTGCATGGGGCGGCGTTCTTCTGCTTGGCAGCGCTACTCCATCGGTGACATCATACGAAAGATGCAGGCAGGGCATATATCACCTGCTTACTTTGAAGGAAAGATACAACAATACACCCCTTCCTCATATTGAAATCGTCGATATGAGAAAGGAACTCAGAAGCGGAAACACTACGATTTTCAGCCGCAGGCTCTTTGATGCCATATCCAATGCCCTCCGAGAGGGGGAGCAGGTGATCCTCATGCAAAACAGGAGAGGATATTCCAATTTCGTATCTTGCAGGGAGTGCGGCGCGGTAATGAAATGCCCGGAATGTGGCATTTCACTGGTATATCATAAGAGCAGCGAGTCCATGGAATGTCATTACTGCGGCAGAAAATACCGACTTCCGGAAAAATGCCCGAAATGCGGAGGAAAATATCTCAAACACTTCGGCATAGGAACAGAGCAGGTTACAGAGGCGGCAGAAAAATATTTTCCGGCAGCCTCGGTGGCCCGGCTTGACCTCGACACCGTAAAAAAACGGTCGGAAATGGATAGGATTTTGTCCGACTTCGGAAAAAGAAAGATTGACATACTGGTTGGGACTCAGCTGGTAGCAAAGGGCCTGGACTTTGAAAGCGTAGGGGTTGTGGGAATCATCGCGGCAGATGTGACCCTTAACATTCCGGACTTTCGCTCCACGGAGAGGACATTCCAACTCATAACCCAGGCGGCGGGGAGAGCCGGACGAGGTGAGAAGCAGGGGCTGGTGGTAGTACAAACCTACGAGCCGGACAACTACACTTTTCGCTTTGCAAAAAACAACGATTATGAAGATTTCTTTGAAGAAGAAATAAAACTGAGAAAATTTATGAAATACCCGCCTTTTGGCGATATAATAGAGGTGAACTTTACTGCGGCGGAGGAGCAGGAGGCGATTTCGGCAGCGGTAAGATGCGAGGCGTACATGAAAAACGCCATCGGAAAGGAAAACAGTGCTAATGTACTTCCCCATAAGGCAGATGCCATGTTTAAGGGCAAGGACAGCTTTCGGGAGTACATTGTGATCAAATGTCCGAAAAGCGGCGGAAACGAAAGAAACCGCTATATGTTCTATTTGGAATCCTTTCAGAAAAAGCTCATAGAGGAAAAGTCAAAGGTTAATATAACGGTAGATGTGAATCCGTACAGTATTTTCTAAAATTTCTAAAATCGAGGAGGAAAGTCAGAATATGGCAATAAGAAATGTCGTGCTCGAGGGCGACGAAATACTGAGAAAAAAATGCAGGGAGATTACAGAGGTTACAGACCGCATCAGAATGACCATGGAGGATATGCTGGAAACCATGCGAAGCGAATACGGAGTTGGAATCGCGGCACCCCAGGTAGGGATCATGAGGAGAATGTTTGTGGCAGAACCGGAGCCTGAAAGGGTTTATTACATGATAAATCCGGTTATTTTGGAACAGAGCGGAGCACAGGCAGGGGATGAAGGCTGCCTAAGCGTTCCGGGGAAAATCGGCACGGTCACAAGACCCGACTACATCAAAATTGAGGCACAGGATCTTTCCGGGGAGAAGAAAACCTATGAGTTTCACGACTTTGACGCGAGAGTTATGTGTCACGAATATGATCATTTGGATGGTATTTTGTACATCGACAAGGCGGTTAATGTGAGAGATGCCGATGAAAATTACGAAGAAGATGAAGAGTTTGAGGATTAGGAGCTGAAAATGAAAATAGCGTTTATGGGAACTCCGGAATTTGCCGTTAGGGTTTTGGAAGAACTTCTGAAAACTAAACACGAAGTGGGGCTTGTCATAACCCAGCCCGACAAGGCGAAGAACAGGGGCAAGAAAATTCAATATACCCCCGTAAAGGAAAAGGCTCTTGAATATAATATCAAAGTTCTCCAGCCCGAAAAGGTCAGAGGAAACGAGGATTTTTTGGCGCAGCTGAGAGAATACGCTCCGGACATCATCGTGGTGGTGGCATACGGACAGATTTTGCCAAAAGAGGTGCTTGAGCTTCCGAAATACGGCTGTATAAATGTTCACGCTTCGCTGCTTCCGAGGCTGCGAGGTGCCGCTCCGATCCAGCGGGCCATTATCGAGGGGGACGAAGAAACCGGAGTTACGATAATGCAGATGTCAGAGGGACTTGACACCGGAGATATGCTCCTCAAAGAAAGCATAAAAATCGGAAAAATGAATTACAGTATGCTCCATGACAGCCTTGCGGAAATCGGCGCAAAACTTGCGGTTAAGACTCTGGAACTTGCGGAAGCGGGAAAACTTGAGCCGGAGCCTCAGGACGACAGCAAATCAAGCTACGCCAAGATGATATTGAAACAAGAGGGAAAAATCGACTTCACAAGGTCGCCGGACACCATAGAACGCCTCATACGGGGCTTTGACCCATGGCCGGGGGCATTTTGCGAATACGAAGGCACCGTGATGAAGCTTTGGAAAGCAGAGCCTCTTCCGCAAAACACCGGAAAGGAACCGGGGACCATTACCAAGGTCTCGCCAAAGGGCATTGAGATCGCCTGCGGAC
>CAVJCN010000150.1:0-5260 GCA_963647945.1 Absicoccus sp.
AAGGAGTACGAGCTGCTTTTCTATCTTGTGAAGAACAAGAATATCGCCCTTTCCAGAGACAAGCTCCTGTCCGACATCTGGGGCTATGATTTCTTCGGGGACGACAGAACCATCGATACCCACATCAAGAATTTGCGAAACAACCTTGGGCCATACAGAGATTTTATCGTTACGCTCAGAGGGGTAGGTTACAAATTTGAATACGAAGATTAAATTCGATGCGAAGAGTATAAAGTTCCGGCTTTGGATGTACTTTGCGGCGCTGGCGCTGGGCATTGTGCTTTTGATCTGGTTTTTGCAGATTTTCTTCCTGAATAACTATTACGAGCACATGAAAATTTCGGAAGTAAACCGTATCGCCTCCTCGATATGTCACGCATACGAGCGAAACGATTCGGATCTTACGGAGAATATCCAAAACCTTTCTGTGAGCAACGATTTTTATGTGATGATGGAATCCGGCGGAAACATCTTGCTCTTTATGCCCGAATCCGACAGCATCCTGCCGGTTTATCAGTACAAAGATCAACTGCCGAAGCTAAAATCGATGCTTAACGATTCAAAATCAAGTAACGGCTGCGTTTCATATAAAATGAGTTCCGGAGTTAAAAATTACAGCACTCTGGCTTACGCCCGCTATTTACAGAAAACTCCCGGAGATGAGATTTACCTTTACATCTTTTCACCGCTGTACCCGGTAAGCTCCACCGTGGAAATACTGAAAAACCAGCTGTTTTATGTGACGATCATAACCCTTATCGGGGCATTTTCCCTTGCGATTTACTTTGCCAACAGGATTTCCCGCCCTATCAAAGGGATAACCACCACGGCAAAGGAGATGGGACGCGGCAATTATGAGGTAAAGTTCAAGGGAAATTCCTATTCCGAAATAAACAACCTTGCCGAAGCCCTTAATACGGCTGCATATGAGCCGGGAAATGCCGATGCCAGGCAAAAGGATCTGATTGCCAATGTTTCCCACGACCTAAAGACACCCCTCACAATGATTCGCTCCTACGCGGAGATGATTCGGGATTTGTCGGGAGATAATCCGGAGAAAAGGAATGCTCATTTACAGGTAATCATAGATGAAAGCGAGCGCATGAGCCGCCTTGTCAGCGATATGGCATCAATTTCTGCTATGAGGACAAAGAAGGTTACCCTTAACAAACAATACTTTGACCTTTCGGAGCTTGCCGCCTCGATCCTGGCTTCTTACGATATCTACCAGGAGCAGCAGGGCTACGGCTTTGTGTTTACCGCCCCTAAAGAGTCTTTGGTATTTGCTGACAGGGATAAGATTTCCCAGGTAATTGCAAACCTTGTGGGAAATGCGGTGAAATACTGCGGAGAAGATAAATACATCGGCCTTACGATCCGCAAAGCGGGGCGCAGATACCGTCTCGAGGTTTCGGACCACGGTCCCGGTATCAAAGCCGACGAGCTTCCTCACGTGTGGGAGCGTTACTACAAGACCAGCACCAACTACGTCCGGGAGACCAAGGGCACGGGTCTGGGGCTTTCCATCGTCAAGGAAATCCTGATTCTGCACAATGCGGATTACGGTGTGGAAAGCAAGGTTGGCAAAGGAAGCGTCTTCTGGTTCGAGCTTGACATTGCAAAGAACTTTGCAAAGAAAGATAAGCCAAAGGAGCGTTCCGGGGAGGAACAGGAATAGCGGAAGCCCGGATTTATTTTGCAAATGCAGTCAAAGCCTCCGTGATGTTTTTTACGCCTATGATTCGGCAGCCGTCAACAAGGTTGCCGATTTTTTTCGCGTTCCCCCGAGGCATAATAATTTGTTCATATCCAAGTCTTGCCGCTTCTTTTGCGGTTCGCTCTATATTTTGCACAGAGCGCAGGTCGCCGGTGAGGCCGATTTCCCCCACTGCCAGAGTTCGCTTTGTGCAGGTGATTCTCTTGTATGAAGAATATATGGCAAGGGCAACCGCAAGGTCTGTCCCGGTGCCATCCGGTCTTATGCCCCCCACCACATTAACATATACATCTTGATTTATCAGGGAAAGTCCCGCTTTCTTTTCAAGCACCGCCAAAATCATGTTGAGTCTGGCATTGTCAACTCCCACGGAGGTTCTGCGGGCAAAGCCCACATTCGCAGGGCTCACCAGGCTTTGAACCTCGAACATCAAAGGGCGGCTGCCTTCGTACACCGCCGATGTAACGGAACCTTCCAGAAGCTCTTCCTTGTTTTCGAGGAAGGTTGCCGAAACATCGGTGACCTCCGTAAGCCCCGATGATTCCATTCTAAAGGCACCGATTTCGCTTGTGGTGCCGAAGCGGTTCTTGTATGCCCGCAAAATTCGCAGTTCTCCGTCCCGTTCGCCGCTAAAGTTCAATACGCAGTCCACAAGGTGCTCAACGGTCTTTGGCCCTGCCAAATCGCCGCTTTTGGTTACATGGGCAACGATAAAGATCGCGCAGTTTCGCGTCTTTCCCAGTTTCATCAGGAGATTTCCGCAGGCCCGAACCTGGGAAACGCTTCCCGGTGCTGAGTCCAGCTGGCTGCTGTATAGGGTCTGAATCGAGTCTATGATCAAAAAATCCGGTTCAATCTTGTCAAATACGGTTTCCACATTTTCAATGTTGGTTTCTGACATTACATAGAGGCTTTCCGGCAGCAAAGGACATACCCGATCCGCTCTCATCTTTATCTGCTCCTCGGATTCTTCTCCCGAAACATAAAGGACTGTCATCCCCTGGGCAGCTATTTTTCCTGCGGTCTGTATGATGAGGGTGGACTTTCCGATGCCCGGTTCCCCCGAAATCAGCACCAGGGAGCCTTTTACCAGGCCTCCGCCAAGCACCCGGTTAAGTTCGCTGCTCTTGGTATTGATCCTATCATATTCGCTTGTGCCCACTTCGGTCAGCTTCGAGGCTTTTGCCTTGCCTGCCGAGGTGCTGCTCCGCTGCCTTATATCCTCGGTATCTAAGGGCAGCACCTTTTCTTCCACAAAGCTATTCCATGCTCCGCATATGCACTTACCCATCCACTGGGTGCTCTCATATCCGCACTCCTGACAGACAAAAACCGTTTTTCCCTTCTTTGCCATAATGTTTCCTTTCACTCTATTTTAAGCGATTCCTATTTTGATGCGAATTGCTCGCTTATTTCCTACTCGCCGCCCGCTACGGTGATTTTTCCGCATAACCGCTTGCGAACATCTGTTCTAAACTGATTATATAACAAAACCCCTGCTTTGTCCACAGGGGTTCTGAAAAATCTTGTCTTTTTTTGAGATTTTATTTTGATTTTATTTATCCTCTTCCTCCGCCTTGTGGGCTTCGATAATCTTCTGGGCGTTCATTGCAGGAACTTCTTCGTATCTTGCAAATTCCATGGTGAAGGAGCCTCTTGCCTGTGTCATGGAGCGAAGAGCGATGGCATAGTCGAAAAGCTCAGCCTGCGGTGCCTCCGCATGAAGGATCTGTCCGCCACCGATCTGCGGATCCATACCCATTACCGCGCCGCGTCTTGTAGGAAGATCACCCATAACAGCTCCCACGAAATCATCTGGAACGGTGATGTCCAGCTTCATGATAGGCTCAAGGAGGCAAGGTTTAGCCTCTGCGATACCTTTCTTGAACGCCAGGGAAGCCGCAATCTTAAACGCCGCTTCGTTGGAGTCTACCGGGTGATAGGAGCCGTCATACAGCGTAGCCTTTACATTCTGAACCTTGCAGCCTGCAAGAGGGCCTTTTTCCATACATTCCAAGAGGCCTTTTTCTACCGCAGGAACATACTGTTTCGGAACGGAACCGCCGAAGAGCTCTTCGGTAAATTCAAATTCCTCCTGGGACGGTGAGAACTTGATATGAACATCGCCGTACTGACCGGAACCGCCGGACTGCTTCTTGTGCTTGCCCTGTACATCGGAAGTTCCCTTGATGGTTTCTCTGTAAGCAATCTTCTGAGGTACGATGTTTACGGATACCCCGTATTTGTCCTTTAACTTACCCAGAGCAATGTTGATCTGGCTCTCGCCCTGGCCGCCGACCAAGGTCTGACGAGTTTCTTTGTTTCTCTGAAGAATCAGCGACGGGTCTTCTTCGGTTAATCTTGCAAAGCCGGTGGAGAGCTTATCGTCTGCGCCCTTGTCTGCGGACTCGATGGCCACGAACAGGGTCGGCTGCGGGAAGCTGATCGGCTTGATGGTAATCTGATTATTCTTATCGGACAAGGTGTCCCCTGTCTTGGTGTATTCCAATTTGCCCAGAGCAACGATATCCCCTGCTACCGCTTCAGGACAGTCGCCCTTGTTCTTTCCTCTGATAAAGAATACGGAGCCCAGCTTTTCGTCCTTTTCTACTCTGAAATTATGTAAAGTCATGCCCGCGCTGATCTTTCCGCTTACAACTTTGGCAAGGGAAATCTTTCCAAGGAAAGAGTCCGCAAGGGTCTTGAAAATAAATACTACAGGCTTTGCGGAAGGGTCTGCCTTTACGATGATCTCTTCGTCCTTGTCGTTGAGCGCCTTGTAGCCCTCGATGGTCGGATTCGGCACGAAGTCGATGATTTCCTGGAGAACTTCCTTTACGCCCTCTCCTGTAATGGATGAGCACTTGAATACCGGAACGATGTCACCCTGCAAAATGCCCTTTGTGAGGCCCTTGCTGAACTGTTCGTCGGTGAATCCGCCCTCGCTGAAGTAGATGTCCATATATTCTTCGTCAACCTCTGCTATCGCCTCTGAGATGGCATCCTTGTCATCCAGCGTAACAACTGCTGTTCCGAATTTATCCTGAAGCTGGGCGATGGTCGCCTCAACATCAACATTTTCTTTGTCTATTTTGTTTATGATAAAGAATTTAGGCGAACCTAATTTTTTGCACGCGTCCCAAGCCTTTTCGGTGCCAACCTGAATGCCGGCGGAAGCGTCTACAAGAATCGCAGCGGCTTCAACGCCTCTGAGAGCGCCTTGAACCTCTCCTGCGAAGTCAAAGAATCCCGGCGTGTCAACGAAGTTGATTTTTACCTTGTTGTATTCAACCGGTACCAATGTAGTGTTGATGGAATAGCCTTTTTCGATTTCCATCTTGTCGTAGTCAGATACAGTCGATCCGTCTTCAACTTTTCCGAGTCTTGAAATTACGCCTGTTGCTAAAAGTGCAGCTTCAAGGAAAGTTGTCTTACCACATCCGCCGTGTCCTAACAATGCAACATTTCTAATCATTTCGCTTGTATAGCCTTTCATCTGTTGAGTCCTCCTAAATTTTTTAGCTCGTCAACATTATATCAAAC
>CAVJCN010000151.1:0-5254 GCA_963647945.1 Absicoccus sp.
CTCCAAGCATTTTCTCATAGCTTGCCGCCGGAGCGAAGGCAGGCAGTTTATCCGTCAATACCTGGGAAGCCACCGGAACAGTCATTGTCCATACATTAATTCCGCGTTTTTCAAGGTCAGCCTGTAACGATGCCACAGCCTCCGCGTTCAGTTTAAGCAGCTTTGGGTTGTAATTGACAAATTTATCCATAAGGTAATTATCCTTTGCGATGTAAACTCCGCTGGATTCCCGCTTACCTACCGCCATTTCCGCGAAGGTTTTCACCGTGATAAAAGTATCCCGCAGGGGAATTTGGTCGCTGAGATAATCCTCCAGCCCATCGGCAAAATTTCCGGAGAAAAATTCCTCCGCATCGAAAGTCGGAAACTCCGCCAGCGTTCGTTTCTCGTGTTCAGAGTAAACCCGATCGGGGGCGATAGGCCCCGCCAGCGCAGAAATCGCCAGCAGGATGGCCGCAAGTAATATTATCGCTTTGTTTCTCATTGTAATGCCTTTTGCCTCCTTTCGGGTTAAAATCTGAAATACAGAAACGGATTGTATGAGCCGCTGACAAGATAGCTGATGGAAAGCAGGCAAAGACAAAGCATTCCGCCGCAATCTGCGAAAAGTCCAAGGCATAGGGCACGTTTTCCGGCAGGTTCCCCATAACCGCCGCCGCTTTGCATTGCCCGGAGCCTTTCATTAAATCTCTTGTAGGCCTTGCTCCCAAGTTCCGTTGCCGCAAAGGCACAGATAATAAGCATCGGAGCGTAGGTCAGCAGCAGGTACAGGCTCGCTGAATCGTACAGCGCGCCGCCCCCAAGCATCGCCAGTATCCAGTTCACCCCGGCAGAAATTTCTTCAAATCCAAATATCGGCCAGCTGAAGCTGATGAAAAACAGCGCGTAAATGTGCTGAATCCCGCCGCTTAATTTTTCCAGCCTTTTTAGCAGAAAAAGTTTTTCGATAATCAGCAGCAGACCAAAATAAATTCCCCAAAGAACAAAGTTAAAGCTTGCTCCGTGCCAAAATCCGGTGAGAACCCAGACGATGGCGATGTTGCGAAGCTGCATGGCAAGGCCACCCCGATTTCCGCCCAGCGGAATGTATACATAGTCCCGAAACCAGGAGCCCATGGAAATATGCCAGCGCCTCCAAAAATCCGTAATGCTTTTCGCGGTGAAAGGATAGTTGAAATTTTCCAGAAAGTGAAATCCGAACATTCTACCCAGCCCGATTGCCATGTCGGAATAACCCGAAAAGTCAAAGTAAATCTGAAAGCCGTATGCCACCGCCCCAAGCCATGCCGCCAGAACCGTTGGCTCTGTCTGAGCCGAAACAGCCTCCCACAGCAGGCCTATATTATTCGCCAGCAAAACCTTTTTTGCCAGCCCCGAAACAAATCTGCGAATCCCCTCCGCAAAGAGTTCGGGGGTATGCTCACGGTTTTCAAGCTCATTTGCCACCGTTTGGTAGCGGACGATGGGCCCTGCGATAAGCTGTGGGAACAGGGTCACATAGGAAGCGAATTTCAGAAAATCCTTTTGCGCCGTGATCTCTCCCCGGTAAACATCTATGGTGTAGCTCATGGTCTGGAAGGTGTAAAAGGAAATTCCGATAGGCAGCGGCAAATTCGGCTGCGGGATATCCGTTCCCAGCAGCGAGTTAACGCAGCCCACCAGAAAATCGCTGTATTTGAATACCCCTAAAAGCCCGATGTTGATGATAAGGGATGCCAAAAGCGGCGGCTTCGGGGAGGTGCCGTGATTTTTTGCCCTTTCTACCAACCGCCCGCAGGTATAGTCCAACAGGGTCGAGAATATCATCAGGATCACATAAATAGGCTCACCCCAGGCGTAAAAAATCAGGCTGAATACCAGCAGTACGAGATTTTTCAGCTTTACAGGCGATACAAAATATACCAGCAGACATAGGGGCAGAAAGCATTGCAGGAAGGTAAGACTGGAAAAGACCATTTTATGCAGCCTCGTCTTCCGTTATTTCAAAGAAATTGTTATTCCCGCTATCTTTTGGTATCGTGATTTTATTTTTTGCGCTGCCGAAAATCTTTTTCCATGCCTTATCGATTTTCTTCGCCTGTGACTTTGCATATTTTGCCTGTTCCTCGTCGCTGAGGCTGCTATCTGCCTGCTTCCCTTCGATGATGAGAGCCACATAATTACCGTTTATATACAGCCTTGCCTGAAGAACCCGTTGAAGATCCATGTTATACATACGGTTATAGCTGAGAACCTGCTCGTAGCCCTCTTGCAGCTTCTTTGCGGCGGTTTTCGCGTAGCCCTTTTTCACCTTCAAAATTATTGCGCAGTCGGAATCAAGAGCGGAATTTGAACTTGACTCCGCCGCCCAGTTTACGACCTTTTTCATGTTAAGCCCGTAGTAATCCTGAAGATACTTCTTTTCAATCGCGGTGTCGCTGGTGTAGCTCTTGCCGAGGGATTTTTTTAGCTTCTTCAAAATCTGTTTTGAGGTCAGGTTAACGGTTTTCGCGCTGGTTGCCTTTATAGTAGAGGTAAGCAGGGTAGCGATTTCGTCTCCTTCATCCTCTGCTGTCATCGGTCCGTTGTAGGCCTGTGCTTCGGTTGCCGTCTTAGCAGTTACCGCAGTCTGGGCAGTGCTGCCCGCAAAGGCTACGGAGGCTCCGCCGACTGCCAGTGAGAGAGCCAAGGTGAGGCTAAGTGCTGTTCTTAAAATTTTGTTTTTCTTCATTTCGTGATACTCCTTTTGAATTTTCTTAAATCTTATTTTGCGGAGGGCAGAAAGCCGATGGGCCGCGGGTGTCGAATACCCTTTTCCTGCCCCTCCGTATATAGATACGAAGGAGTGCCCCAAAATGTCGGGCAAAAAATAAAAAAATGCAGACATTTTTGAAATGCTGCATTTTGAATTGCGCCCGGCACCGCGGCTACGGGATATACCGCCTGCAAGTGCGCAGCGTATAACTTTATGCGTTCTGCAAAGCTGCGAGAACCTTTTCAAATTCCTCTTTGCTCCCGCCGTCGGTATTTAGCAGAAGATAGTTTATACCGCCATCCTCCCAAGTTTTGCTGAGGGTGTCTGTCGAACCATATCCTGAGGAAATATCCTCAACTTTTTTCGAGGCATAATAAGTGTAGGCATGACCATCAAGGGTAAAATCCACGATCGCTGTTTCTCCGAATGCCACGGAATAGCTGACATTCTCGGCATCCTCCGGCGCATCTATTGAAAATCCAAGGGTTTCCGAAAAATCTTCGGCGCTTGTCACCTCTTCAAATGGGGAGGGTGACAGCGTAATATCCTCATCATCCGCTGAATTTTCTCCCATCTGCGGATTTTGCGAAACTCCGGGAGCCTCGCTATTTGGGGTGGAATCCGAGGATTGAGGAGCCTGAGCAGCCTCCGGAGTTTCGGTAGCCTCCGGAGATTCGCTTAACAGAGGGGCTTCGCTTGCAGGCGGGGTTACAGTCGTATCGCCGCCGCCGACAGAATCATCGTCCAAAATTCCCGGCAGGAATGTTCCCGCCGCGATGAAAATGACCAGACAGGCGGCAAGGCTCATGTATTTTCGCCATGAAAGCCGAGCAGACCTCTTTGAAGGCATCATTTTTGCCGCCTGCGCTGCCGGCGAGGCTTCCTGCTCTGTGGATTGCATAGACTCTCGGAGCTGCGGCATCGCTTCATGCAATTTAGCATCCTCCGCCTTCTTTAGAATATTTTGGTACATTCGCTCCTTCGCGCCTTCAGGGAGGCGGACTTCCTCGAAGGCTTCGCGTATTTTGTTTTCGTCAGAATTGCCATTCATCTGTCATTTCCTCCTGAATCATTTAGCAAATGTTTTAGTTTGCCTCGGGCATCCCGAAGCTGATTCCTGACCGTTGAGGGCGGTCTTGCCAGAATTGAGGCGATTTCCTCCGTGGAATACCCCTCGAAATAGTGCAGCCACACCACTTCTTTGTATTTGTCCGGAAGCTCCATGACTTGCCGGCGAATTTCTCGAAGTGCCTCGCCCTTTTCCACTGCTGGGTCACGAATTTCAGGCTCGGAATCGATGTCGCTGACCTTTTGGCGCCACCAATGCTTCAGCTTGTCCTTGCAGATATTCATCGCCGTGGTGGAAAGCCACGCTCGCTCATGGCTTTCGTTTTCAAATTCTGCCTCACTTGTGATTGCCCGCACGAAAGCGTCCTCCGTGCAGTCCTCGGCATCCTGGGGGTTTTTCATAAAAGCGTAGCAAAGGCGGTAAATTGCCTGATAATGCCGTAGATAAAAGCTCTCGAAATCTTCACTGGCGCGCCGAAAAGATTTCTCCATACTATCCCTCCTGTAACTATTATACGATTTAGCTCCGGGTTTTGTCGGATATTTTACGAAAAAAATCGGTTGCCCGAAAACAACCGATGATTTTGTGGGTTTACAGCGTGCCGGAAGCGTTCAAAACATTCTTGATCTTGTGCTGAACCATTGCCTGAATCGCATCCCTGCCCGGGCCCAGATATTTGCGCGGATCAAAGTCCGTCGGGTTTTCGGCGATGTACTTGCGAACCTCCGCAGTCATGGCAAGGCGAAGATCTGTGTCGATGTTTACCTTGCAGATGCCGTATTTGGTGGCTTCGCGGATCATTTCCTCCGGAACACCCTGAGCTCCAGGAATATCGCCGCCGTAAGCGTTGCACTTATCAACAAACTCTTTTAAAACCGATGAAGCGCCGTGAAGCACCAGCGGGGTGTTTGGAATAAGTTTATGTATCGCCTTGAGTCTTTCAAAGTCAAGATAAGGCTCGCCCTTGAATTTGTAAGCGCCGTGGCTTGTGCCGATGGCGATTGCAAGAGAATCGACTCCGGTTTTTTCCACAAATTCAGCCGCCTCATCCGGGTCTGTAAATGTGGCGGAACGGGCATCCACCTTTACATTGTCCTCGACTCCCGCCAGCTTGCCAAGCTCCGCCTCAACCACTACGCCGTGGGCATGGGCATATTCCACTACTTCCTTTGTAATTCGGATGTTTTCCTCGAAAGGATGCTTTGAACCGTCGATCATAACGGAGGTAAATCCGTCGTCCACACACTTTTTGCAGATATCGAAGTCCTCGCCGTGGTCAAGGTGCAGGGCGATATCAAGCCCCGTGTCCAAAATCGCTGCCTCAACGAGTTTTGTCAGATAAGCGGGCTTTGCGTATTTGCGGGCACCTGCCGAAACCTGTAAGATCAGCGGAGATTTTTCGATCTTTGCCGCCTCAACGATTCCCTGAATGATTTCCATATTATTTACAT
>CAVJCN010000152.1:0-5209 GCA_963647945.1 Absicoccus sp.
CAAAAAAAGGTTCCACCCTTACAAAAGCAGCATATGAGCTTCTGGAACAGAGCGATATGAACTTTATCGGCAATGTTGAGGCCAGAGAAGTGCCGAAGGGCGTATGCGATGTCATTGTAACGGATGGGTTTACGGGAAATGTTATTCTTAAACTCACCGAGGGCCTTGCCTGGAACATCTTACAGGTAATCAAGAAAAAATTCACCGAGGGCGTGAAGGCAAAACTGGGAGCCGCTTTGCTGATCGACAAGCTGGGAGGCCTCAAACAGGAATTTGATTACTCATCGTACGGCGGCGCACCTATCTTGGGTGTAAAAGGGCCTATCGTAAAAATGCACGGTTCCTCCGGGGCAAATGCCGTAAAGAATACAATTTTAAAGGGAATCCCTTATGTTGAGGGCAATGTTGTAGGAACAATTCAGAACTCTGTTCTGGAAATCGAGGAAATAACATTGTGTGAGTAAAAGGCTTTAAAGGATTATGGAATGAAAAATATTGGGGAATTAGAAAAGAAAATAGGATACAGCTTTAGGAATAAATTTCTTATGGAAAGGGCTCTTACCCACAGCTCATTCAATCGCGAGAAAAATACAAGGCACAAGGACAACGAGCGCCTGGAATTTTTGGGGGACGCTTTTTTGGACGCGATAATCGGAGCGGAACTTTACGGCAGAATGGATGGGGTTACCGAAGGAACTCTTACCAAGACAAGAGCGCTGATAGTTTGTGAAAAGGCGCTGGCACAGGTTGCAAGGGAACTGAATATCGGAACATATATGCTCATGGGACACGGAGAAGCGTCCACAGGCGGGCGGAACAAGGATTCGATTTTGGCAGATGCCTTGGAAGCTCTGATCGGAGCGATTTACCTCGACGGAGGCTATACTGCTGCGCAAAAATTCACGGTGTCGGCATTTGAGCGGACTATACGGGGAGCAATCTCCGGAAAAATTTTCTCCGACTACAAATCGGAATTGCAGGAACTGCTTCAAAGCGGCGGAAAATCCGTGACCATCAGTTATATACTCGACAAAGAAGAGGGCCCGGCCCACGACAAGACTTTCTATCTGCACTTAGAATGTGACGGAAAAAAATTCGGCAGCGGCTGCGGAAAAACAAAAAAAGAAGCGGAACAAAACGCTGCAAAATCAAGCTTAGCAATCCTTGAGAGGAGACAACAGGATGTACTTTAAAAGAATCGAAATGCACGGGTTTAAATCCTTTGCGGAACCGGTGGTAATTGAATTTCACGAGGGAGTTACCTGCATTGTAGGACCCAACGGAAGCGGAAAGAGCAATATCAGCGATGCAATCCGCTGGGTTCTGGGAGAACAAAGCCCCAAAATGCTCAGAGGCGGAAAGATGGAAGAGGTGATTTTCGCAGGAACCGCCAGCAGAAAATCTCGGGGAATGGCGGAGGTTACCCTTGTAATCGACAATTCTACGGGCATTTTACCCATAGACTACAGTGAAGTTGCCATTACCAGAAGAATGTACCGCTCCGGCGAAAGCGAATATCTTATAAATAACAATCAGTGCAGGCTTCGGGATATCAAAGAACTCATCATGGACACCGGAATCGGTGTGGACGGATATTCTATCATAGGACAGGGGAAAATCGCCGATATCGTCAGCAACAAACCGGAAAGCAGACGGGAAATTTTCGAGGAGGCTGCAGGCGTTGTGATGTATAAGAGCAAAAAAGCCGAGGCTGAACGGAAACTTCAAAACACAAATGCCAATCTCGAAAGAGTCAACGATATAGTCGGTGAAATCGAAGGAAGAATAGACGGACTGAGAGAGGACAGCATAAAAGCGAAGGAATATCTGGAGCTTAGAGAAAAATACAAAGAACTGGAAATAAATATCACATTAAAAAATATAGAAAAGCTTGACCTTGCAACGGAAACCCTCAAGGACGATGCCGGCACGCTGTCGGCGGATATAGAAGAATTGTCGGCAAAAAAAGAGAGCCTGAGCGAAGAACTTGCGGAAAGCAGGTCAAAAAACGACAGACTCGAAGAACTGGGAAATGAAGCCCGGGATAAGCTCCTGGCCAAAGTTGAGGAAATCAACGCTATTTCAAACAAAAGCCAACTTGACAAGGAAAGACTGAGTGCCATCGAAAAGGATACCCTGCGCCTTACGGAGGAAGCACAGGAGCTTAACGAAAAACTGGTAAGAGAGCTTGGTAATCTTAAGGAACTGGAAGAAAGCAGAGAAGAAATAAGAAAAAGTCTTGAAACCGAAGAAGAAAAGCTGCGTGAAAAGATTGATGCATATAACGAAATCACGGAGAAATCCCTGGCAATTTCGGATGAAATCGACGGTGCAAAAAACCGCATGATAGAACTGCACAGCAAGGCTTCATCCCGCCGCTCCGAGGCAAAAAGCCTAGAAAGCTACCGTGGTTCCCTTGAAAAACGAAAAGCTCAGATTTTAAGCGACGGCCAGGCAATAAAGCAAAATATTGCCGATTACGAAAAGGATAAGATTGCGCTGACAGAGGACAAAGAGGCGGCATCCTCGGGGCTTTTAGCTTCGCGGGCGGAAATTTCCAAGACCCGCAGCGATATTTCCGGCCTTAATGCTGAAATCAATTCCCTTTCAAAGGAAAATGAGGACTTAAGAATACGCGCGGGACAGGCAAATGCCCGCAAGAAAACCATTGAAGAAATGGAGCACAACTATGAGGGATATAACGGCGCGGTAAAATTCATCATGAAAGCCGGAATATCCGGAATAAAAGGGGTTGTGGCAGATTTAATGAAAGTTCCATCGGGCATGGAAGTTGCGATCGAAACGGCGCTGGGAGCAGGAATGCAGAACATCGTATGCGCAAAAGATGCCGATGCAAAGACGGCAATTAACCGCCTGAAAGAAAACAAGGCAGGCAGACTTACCTTCCTGCCCCTGGAAAGCATTCACGCAAACCGTGCAAGCGTGCCGCCCCAGGTCAAGCAGGCTCCGGGCTTTAAGGGATTGGCCTGCGATTTAATCGAATATGACGATACATATGCAGGGGTCTTTGGCTATTTACTGGGCCGGGTTGCAGTGGTTGACAATATGGATACGGCGGTAAACCTTTCCAAGAAAGCGGGCGGCGGAATCCGCTTCGTAACGCCGGAGGGTGAAATTATCAACGCAAGCGGCGCAATCACAGGAGGAAAATACAGGAACTCCACCGCCAATCTTCTTGCACGCAAAACCGAAATAAGCACTCTCGAAAAGGAAATACAGGCTTTGAAGAGAGCCTACCGGGATAACGAGGATAAACTGGCAGAGCTTAAAGGGGAGGCAGATTCTAAGCTCAAGCACTGCGCCGAATCGGAGGAACAGGCAAGAAACTTTGAATTATCGGTATTTGAGGCGGAGGCAAAGCTGAAGTCACTGGAAGATAATTACAAAGACACGAAGGAAAACAATGAAAAGAAAACCCGGGAACTTGAGAGCATAAAAAAAGACTTTACAGATCTTGCAGAAACCGAAGAAAATCTTCTTAAGGAAGCCGCTGAAGCCGAGCAGGAGATTAAAGCTCTGGACGAAGCCACCGAAAGACTCATGGATTCCCTGGAAGAAGTAAAGGAGAAGGTGCAAAAGGCGGGAGAAGAAATTACAAATGCCAGAATCGCAAAGACCACATTGGACAGCGAATTTGAGGCGGCAGGAAAGATGCTGGAACGGGTCAATGGATCTGTGGAAGAAATAAATGCGCAGCTTGAAGGGAAACAATTGAGCATTGAAGCCCTCGAAAAAGAAAAATCGGATATTTTGTTCGGAAACGAGGATTCCGAGGATAAATACCGCATCAAATCGGAAGAAAAAGCAAGGCTGGAGGAATACATTGCGGAAATATCCGAGGAAAAGGCGCAGCTTTCATCCACTCTGGGCCGGCGAACCGCCGAATTTACAGAAATCGGTGATAAGCTCAACTCCTACCGGGATAAAAAATATCAGATCGAAATCAAACTGGCAAAGAACGAAACCCAGATGGATACATGGAAAGAAAAACTCTGGGAGGACTTTGAAATTTCTTACGCCCAGGCGGTTTCAATGAAAAAGAATGATTTTGTACTTTCCGCAGCAACCAAAGAAAGCCGCGAAATCAAAAATCGCATGAGAGAACTGGGAGATGTTAATATCGGTTCTATCAAGGAGTATGAACAGATAAGCACAAGATACGAATTTCTCACCGAGCAGAGAGGCGATATTCTCGAAGCAATGGGGGAACTTCAGTCTATTATTAGCGACATGGACAAAACAATAAAGACCAGGTTCAAGGAAAACTTTGACCAAGTCGTTGTAAACTTTGAAGAAATTTTCAAGGAGCTCTTCGGAGGAGGTCACGCGGAGCTACGGCTTGACAATGAGGAAAATCCTCTTGAATCGGGCATAGACATCATAGCCCAGCCGCCGGGAAAGAAGCTCCAAAACATCAATCTTATGTCCGGCGGAGAAAAGACCATGACCGCCATCGCCCTTATGTTTGCAGTGCTGAAAACAAAGCCTACACCGTTCTGCATTTTGGACGAGGTAGAAGCGGCTCTTGACGACAATAATATTGACAGATTTGCAAATTATCTTCGTAAATTCAGCGGAATACAGTTTGCAATCGTAACCCACCAAAAGGCAACCATGGAGCACGCGGATGTGCTTTACGGGGTAACCATGCCCGAACAGGGAATTTCAAAGGTGCTTTCCCTGCGGCTGGGGGACGATTTTGAGATTTAGCGGTTACTGCCGAAATTTAGCGGCGGATGCCGCAGTGTTAAAAACTAGAGAGGAAAGAAAATGTCACTATTTAAAGAAAAAAAATCATTTTTCGGAAGACTTTCGGAGAAAATAGGCGATGTTATAATGGCAAGGGGAACCGTAGACGAGGAACTGATGGACGAGCTTGAAGAAGTTCTCATCACCTCGGACATCGGCATGGATACCACCATGAAAATCATGGAAAAACTAAGAGCATATGTAAAAGACGAATATGTTTCAAACCCCGAGAATGTAAAAAAAGGACTTCGGAAAATAATGACGCAGATGGTGGATAAAGGCGACGCGCAGAAATTGTGTGACGAAACACCTTTGGTTATTTTGATGATAGGCATAAACGGCGGCGGAAAGACCACAAGCATAGGAAAACTCGCATATAAATGTAAAAAAGAGGGCAAGAAAGTTATGCTTTGCGCAGCCGATACATTCAGAGCAGCCG
>CAVJCN010000153.1:0-5128 GCA_963647945.1 Absicoccus sp.
ATTAAACATATCAGAAAGGCAAGCGTATACGATTTTGGCAAAACTGGTGAAGGAAGGAGAACTTGAAAAAGTTTGCAATGGGAAATATGCAAAGTACAGAATCAAAGAGAGAAACTCACGGAATATCTGATGAAAACAAAAAGGAGCAAATCCTCTGCGAGCGGCTGCAACACATAAAGGAGAATCGTAAAAACGGGCAAAAAGGCTAAACGCCGGAGGAAGTCCATGCGATTCTGGGTCAAGTAATAAAAGCGGTCGAAAAGAATCAGAATCGACAAACAGAATAAAGCATAAGTAAAACAGCCTTGCAGATTGCGGGCTGCTTTCTTTTGCAAAAAACCAAGGAGGTGAACATATGGGACGGACAATCAAAAAACAGTTTTGGCTAAACAGCCAGGAAGCAGAGGCGCTGCGGCGGAATGCGGAGAAAACCTGCCTAACGGAAACTGCACTGGTGCGGCTGCTGATAACGGGCTTTGAACCGCGGGAAAAATATGAGCAGATGCTGCGGGATAAGAAAACGCTTCCGTCACAGATGTGTCCATTCTCATAAAGCACTTTAGTCGATTCCTTGCAGAAAAGCTAAGCTGGAAGTGAAAATGATGCAACAGCATGAGTTAAAAGAATAGCTACAGTGATATCGCAGATTAAAATAAGCAAAAGCACAAGAAGCCATCTACACTTCCTGTGCTTTTGCTGGGCAAAATAACTAAAAACAAATCAAGGCAGCCTTGCAGATTGTGGGCTGTTTTCCTTTGCAAAAAAATAAGGAGGTGAACCTATGGGACGGACAATCAAAAAACAATTTTGGCTAAACAGTAAAGAAGCAGAGGCACTGCGGCGGAATGCGGAGAAAACCTGCCTGACGGAAACCGCGCTGGTGCGGCTGCTGATAACGGGCTTTGAACCGCGGGAAAAACCGGATGCGGCATTCTATCAGGACATGATTCAGATTTCCGCCATCGGAAACAATCTGAATCAGATTGCGGCTCGGCTAAACGGCACGGGAGAACTTGACAGGGAACAGCTAAAAGAGGAAATCGAAAAGTTGAAGGCGTTTCGCCTTGCGCTGCTGAAAAAATATGTTGAGCCGGACGAGGGAAAGTGGCTGTAACGAAAATCTGGTCCGTAAGAGGCAGGATTGAGCAGCCGATTTCCTATGCCATGAACCCGAAGAAAACGGACAGAGACCTTTGGACAGGTGATGCCAGTATTGAAGATATCATCGGCTATGCGGCGAATGGTGAAAAAACAGAAAAGCAGTATTATATCAGCGGAATCAACTGCGAGCCGGAAAGCGCGGCAGAAGAATTTCGCATGGTAAAAAGGCAGTTTCAAAAACAGGGCGGGATCATCTGCTATCATGGCTACCAGTCCTTTGCAGAGGGCGAAGTGAGCGCGGAGGAAGCACACGCAATCGGCGTGGAACTTGCAAAACGGCTTTGGGGAAAGGAATATCAGGTGATTGTGACAACGCATCTTAATACAAAATGCCTGCATAATCATTTTGTGATTAACTCAGTTTCCTTTGTGCATGGCAGGCGATGCAGGCAGACAAAGTGGCGGGAGCTGAAAGAAGTATCCGATGAAATCTGCAAACAGCACCAAAAGTCTGTGATTGAAAATGCTTTCGGAAAAGGTATGCCGTACACGCTTGCAAAGGCAGAGAAAAACGGAAAACCAAGTAGACTCAATCTTGCAAGAGCGGCATTCGATGAGGCACTTTCACAGTGTGGTAACTTAAAAGAACTGCAAAAAAGGCTAAAAGAACAGGGCTACGAACTTGACGCAAACGCAAATCATAAATACTGGACGATTCGCCAGCCGAATTGGAAATGCCCGATTCGCCTCATCCGCATGGGAAAAGAATACGGCAAGGAAAGCATAATGCAAAGGCTTATTGAAAACCAAACAAAGCAGCGCCTTGGAATGTATGACCTAAAGCCTCAGACAGGGAAAAAACACCGCCAAAAGGTGACAAAACCAAGGCGAAAGGCCAGCGGAATCTGCGGGCGATATTTACACTACCGATATAGGCTTGGCGCGTTTAGAAAGAGGCAAAGCCCCGGAAGTGTGCACTATCTGTATCGGGACGACTTATTAAAACTAAAAAATATTACAGCTGAATCAAGGCTTCTTTGCGAAAATAAAATCGAATCCGCAGAGGAGCTTTTTTCCTATCAAGAAAAATTGGAAGGGGAGGTGAAAGACTTATGTGTGCAGAGAAAAAAGCTATATAACGAAAGCCGGCGGCAGGGCTTTCGCCCGGAGGAAAAAGAGAAAATCTCCAAAGAGCGAGAGGCGCTTACTGCAGAAATTCGGGCGTGCAGGCGAAAACAACACCTTTGCGAAGGCATTTTGGCGCGCTCGGAGCAAATAAAAGAAAGGATGGATAGGGAACAGGAAATGAGAACGATGAAACATAAACAAAGAGAAACGGAAAGGGGGCATTGGAGGTGAACTATAGCGGAGATGCAGCAGAACAGGTGGTACGCTTTTCACTGGAAGGAATGGAAGTTGCGATGAAGATTACGGGAAGCGCAGCAAAGGAAATGGCGATTCTCCTTGCCGCGGCGCTAAAAGAAGAACAGAAAACCGCCGGAAAAGCAAGACTTTCCTCCATGTTGAAATCCGGGAAGGAACTGACGGTATTCTCGTTGCCGCAGAAAGACCTTAAAAAATTTGTGCAGGAGGCGAAAAAATACGGTGTCCTGTATTGTACGATTCGCGATCGACAGAGCAAAGATCCAAACGCAGTTGTGGATATTATCACCCGGGCAGAGGACGCACCGAAAATCAATCGTGTGGTTGAACGCTTCAAACTGGCAGCCATTGACACCGCAGAAATCGTGCAAAATATCGAAAAAGCAAAAGCAGAGCGAGGCAAGATGGACGCAGGAGCAGAGGACATCACCCAAGTGGAAAGCAGCGAGAGTATCGAAGAATATATGACAAGACTCGATAAGCTATTTGACGATATTGCAAGCCAGCAGGTCCCCAAGATATCCCGCAGCAGCGAATCTCTGTCAGAACGCGGCTTAAGCGGGCGGGAAACAGCAGTCAAAAATATTTCTGAGGAGAAACCATCTGTGAGGGAGAAGCTACAGAAAGAGCAGGCAAGGCAAAGGAAGGCAAAAGAAGCAGCAGGTAAAATTATCGACGAAAAGAAGACCGCAGAAAAGGCGGCAGGAAGGGAGAGGTAGAAGCATGAATACAGAAACGATGTATGATTTTTTAGAGCAGAGCAAAAGTAAGGAAAATGCGGGAAGAGAAAACACATATCAGCCATACGAGTACCGCGAGAAAAAACAAATTGAAATGCAGGAACTGTTTGCAATGCTGGATGCGGCAACTGCGGAAGCGGTTTCAACCGACGAATCGTTCAAAGAGTATATTTCATTACAGGCAAGACTTAATTATACGGTTTCAAACAGCCTTTTGATTTTCCATCAGAAACCGGAGGCGACAGAGCTAAGAGAGTTCGATGACTGGAAAGCACGAGGCGCACATATTCATAAGAACTCCAAGGCAATCAAGATTTTGGAACCACGCATAGCGAGAAACCGCGAGGGAGAAGCCTTTACAACTTTTCAGGCAAAGCGGGTTTTGGATATTTCGCAGACAACGGCGCTTCCTGCAAATCGCCGCAAAGAAGAAGTTTCCGATAAAACGAAATTCTTTGCTATTATGGGGCTTTCAAAGGCAAAGGTTGAGGCAGTGGAAAATCATACTTTCGGCGAAGATGTTTTTTATGATAGAAGTCAAAACACCATATATGTCCGTAAGGGTCTGGCGCAAGATGTATTTCTAAAGGGACTTATCGCCGAAGAAGCAAAAGCCGCCGTTTTTGAACAGGGAGGTGAGGTGCTTCCGGAAATTCAGGATTTCGAGGCTGAATGCGCCAACTTTCTGATTCGGCGGGAATACGGCGCTGCAGACAAAGATAGGAACATTCATGTTCCGGAAAGTCTAAAAAATATGGAGCCGAAGGAAATCCGCAGGTGCTTGGAATATCCGGTCAGCATTCATAGCAAGCTAAAGGAAATGCAGAAACAGATTGCAGCAAAACTAAACGAAAAACAGAGTCGAAACCAAGATGTGAGGTAGGAAAATGAAAGAGAAACGATACCATTTAGCCCTTGATGACGGAGAACGAAGTCTTATGATTCATGCGCTTAACGACTATCGCAACGACCTTTTAGAGGAAAATCGTGCACCGGATGCGGTGGAGGATTTAATTCTGAAAGCAGCTAACGCGCCGGATAAAAAGGTTCGCGTCATAGAGAGGAATTGTGATGAAACAAGATGAAAAGAGAGTAAGGGCGATAGCCTTACTGCTATTTATCATTCCGGTCATTTACCTTGCCCTTGCCGCAGCGCCGTATACCAATCAGGGACTTGGCGGAATGCTTAAAGGCATGGTACGCGCTATTGAAAAGCCGAATCTCGTATTTTGTAAGGACAGCCTGAAAACTGTCCTTCTTTTTTTGCTGGTTTATGCAGGGAGTATCGGCATTTATTTCAGTATGCAGAAAAACTATCGCAGGGGCGAGGAGCATGGCTCGGCAAAATGGGGAAATCCGCAGACATTAAACAAGAAGTATAGCCAAAAGCCCATGTCCAAAAACAGGATTCTGACGCAGTATATTATGCTTGGTCTTGACGGCAGAAAACACAGACGAAACCTGAATATCCTCGTAATCGGAGGAAGCGGCGCAGGCAAGACACGCTTTTATTGCAAACCCAACATCATGCAGGCAAACACCTCCTTCGTCGTGACAGACCCAAAAGGCGAAATCCTGCGGGATACGGGATATTTGCTGCAAGACGAAGGCTATGAGGTCAGGGTGCTTGATTTAATCAGTATGGACAAAAGCCATTGCTATAACCCGTTCGTGTACTTAAAGGACGACAACGATGTGCAGAAATTAGTGACCAATCTGTTTAAGGCAACCACGCCCAAGAACGCGCAGTCCCAAGACCCGTTTTGGGACACCGCAGCTTCCATGCTGCTTCTTGCGCTCGTGTTCTACTTACGATATGAAGCACCGGAGGAAGAACAGAATTTTGCAATGGTCATGGAAATGCTGCGCTGCGGCGAGGTAAAAGAGGACGACGAGGAATATAT
>CAVJCN010000154.1:0-2678 GCA_963647945.1 Absicoccus sp.
CCATCACCCGAGCCTTATAGTAATACCTCGTACCCTTTTTGCCGCTGGTGTTGGTGTATACCTTTCCGGTCTTTTCCAATGCTGCCTTGTAGCTTGCACTTTTCTTTGTGCTCCTGTAGAATTTGTATTTTACAGTGTAGCCAAGGTCTTCGATGGCCTTGATCGAATCGCTGTCAACGGTGAGGGTTACCTTGATATTGCCCTTTGCGGTCTTTACGGAACGAGCCTTCAGCTTGAGAGCCTTGGTGATGCCTACTGCCTTGGCTGCGTTCTCTGCCGCTATCTGCTCATCGGTCTTAGTGTCGGTAGCTGTGTCGTCCTTCTTGGTGTCGTCGGTGGACGGAGCTACATATCCGCCGCCACCGCCGCCGGATGCGGAGCTGTATTTGTTGATTACAACGGTTACATAGTAATCGCCATTTACTTCATTATCGCCGGCTTTGGTTCTTACATAGTATGTGCCCGGCTCCAGATTTTCAACCTTTCCGTTCAAATCTGTATAGCTTTCAGCAGTGCTTAGTTTATATTCCAAGTTGCTTGCTGTAGTTGCGATGCTGCCTTTTGCAACCGATGAAGTAGGCTGTGTCACGGTAAGTTTCGTCCGGTCAACCAGCTTAGCGATAGCCTTCGTGTAGCTTGCACCGCATCTTTCGCAGGTGTAGGTCATAACGCCTGTCGCAGCTGTAGTCGGAGCTGTGGTAACCTCATTGGTGTAAGAATGTTTCTGGGAGTCATCTGTGGCATCTCCTTGTACTTTGTTTGCTACAACTTTCAAGGTATACACGCCGGTGGTTGTAGGATCAACCCACAAGCCTTCTGCGTTCTTTTCTACAATGGCTCCGTACTTGTACTGAAGCTCAACCTCGTTCTCGTCTGTAAGGTCAATCCAGCAGTATTCATAATATTTTCCATCTTCTGCATCCAGCTGTTCGGTCTTGTCCATTAGCGTCCAAGCATCAGCGTCATTGTATTTGAAGTACAGATAGGTATCTATATCATCTTTTGCTTTATATTCTACCGGAACCTTTACGGCAGCTTTGGTGCCCTCCACTAAACCACAGTAGTTAACCGTCGCTACACCGTATGCATACTCAACATCATATGCACAAGCATCCTTTCCTTTCTTATGGTTATTTGCCAAACTGACAGCAGCAGGCGTTGCATTTACATCGACGAACACCTGATTATACTGTGCGGTATCCTCGAATTTGTATTTAATCCAATCAACCTTTACTCTATCATAATCCCAGTAGAATCCTACATAGGATTTTCCGTCTATTGTTATCTTCTTTACAAATATTTTATCGTTATTACCTATTCCGCTTCCTGCGATTGTTGCATTGTTCACGCTAGCTCCGTTGCTGAATTCGTATGACATAGCGGTTGCATCGGATAATCCGTCGCTGCCACTCACTTTTCCAACCGGCACGGCTATTCCAACCCATTTGCCCTCGCCCTTACCTGTCATAGTATGGAGCTGCGGCTTAACGCTGATCGTTACCTTCTGACCCTCGAGTTTCATCGTATATTCTGATGCCAAGTCTGTGTCAGACACCTTCTTGGAGCCATCGGTCAGCGGAGCGAGCTTAACACCCTGGTCAAAGGCAGATTTGTTTTTATCCGTGGTTATCTCGTCATCTGTCTTCGTGGCATACCATGTTCCGTCCACATTGGTCAGAGTCTTATTTTCGTCTTTAACCATATACTCCGATGGGTTCGAGGAAAAAATACCTTCCTTAACAACTGCCTTATTTTCAATATTGGTGAGCAGCAGGGCTCCTTTTTTTCCTACAAATTTTCCGTCTTCAATGGACAGTACAGCATCGCGTACAGCATTACCAACCGTGCCCTGGTATATGGCATATCCTTCGGCACTATTGAATAATCCGCCTTTGATGGTAACATCAATTTTTCCTGCGTAGCCTTCCTGATTTACGATGTTTATAGCGGCTCCGGTATCTACGCTGCCGAGCTTAGCTACCAGTTTAGCTTTATCTTTGTAATCGCCGCTGGAATAGTATTCGCCGCCGTTAATGGTGAATTTCCCGCTCTTGATGCACATTGCATTCGGAGTAGCACCGTCAATTGTAGTGTTTAATGTCCATTCTGCGTAACCGCCGGCATAGATACCCGTGCCATCGGCTTTGATTTTAGAACCTTCGCCCAGGGTGATCTTCGGTACATTGCCCTCGGTCTTGTCCAGCTCGCCCTTAACCTCGATGCCTGTTCCCAGGTCGGTAGAATCCTTAGAGTCAGCATGGCCGATCAAGGTACCGTTTACGGTGATGTCTACGCCGTACCCACCGTAGCTTTCACCATCAGTGTTAACCTGAATACCGCAGTAACCTTCGAGGGTTACATTCCCTCCGACAATGAGCTTACTGTAAGATGCAGCGGTCGATTCTGTTGACCCTACTACCTGAATTGGTGCCTTCCATTCCGCGCCGGCCCGTTCACGGATTGTTCCGGTTCCTTTGAGTTCCAGCGTCCCATTTTTAACTCCAATGAAGCAGCCTTCTTTTAATTCTGCTGTTTTCCCGTTCAAGTCAATCGTAACTTTTTTATATTTGTTATTTATAAACAAAGTTACATCTCCATCGTTATTTTTTGATCTATGGCCTACGGTACCATCAGACCAAGCCATACCATTCACATTTTGAAGCAACTTAATCGTCGCC
>CAVJCN010000154.1:2688-5087 GCA_963647945.1 Absicoccus sp.
CATCTCCATCGTTATTTTTTGATCTATGGCCTGCTCCTTTTTCATTGGCCCAGGCCATATCACTCACATTTTGAAGCAGCTTAATCGTCGCCTCTTGCTGACCTTCAACTTCATCAATGATACCGGCTACTGCCAGCATTGCTGCATTTATGTTGGCATAATGCATTGTGGTGCTACCAACCGTAACTTCTGCTACATGAGTGCATGTTGCTGTTGCGCCATCCTCAGTGCATTTACCATCACTGACTATAACGCCATATCCGCTGGTAGTCTTAGTTACATCACCCGTTGCAAACGCCATGGTCGGCATGAAGCACGCAATCATGAGAACGCTCATGATAATTGCAAAGAACTTCTTCATTTTCTCATTCCTTTCTTATATTTTCTTATTTTTTAACTATATAGGCATAAAATATCCTATACAGTTTATTTAATGATAGCATTTTCGCCTATACAATTCAAGTATAAATTTAAGCACATGGGTGGTAAAAGAAGATGGATTATTATGAAATAGGGCAAAGAATAAAGAAAAAGAGAAAATTACTGGATATTTCTCAGGAAACCCTTGCGGAAAAGGTTGGTATTTCTACGACCCACATGAGCCACATCGAAACGGGGAATACGAAGCTGAGCCTGGCGGTTTTTGTGAGCATTGTGGAGGCTCTGGGTTGTCGCGCCGATGAGCTGCTTTTTGAGCGGCCGATCTCATCAAAGCACATTTCATCCGAAAGCATATTGGCTACGCTGGACAGTTGCACACTGCAGCAGCTGCTCATAATCGAGGACATTATCATATCTGCGAAACGCTCTCTGGACAAAAACCTATAAAAAACGCCACAGCCGGCTTGGATAAGCCTAACTGTAGCGATCATTTTTTATTCTTTTGTTCTTTATGCGGCACAGCCCGCAGGAAGTTTATGTTCTTGCCTGCCCCGGCGAATTTTTCTTCGTACTCGGTCATAAACCGGCGGGAGCCTTCGGCATATTCGCCCGCGGCTTCTGCACCATGCAGATTTCTCGTCATCTCAACCACCTCGTAGCCGCAAGCAGTGATTTCCTCAAGGGTAAATTCAAACAGCCCCTCATTATCGGTCTTAAATTCCACAAATCCCCCGTCCTTTAAAACGCTCTTGTAATTTTCCAGCCGACTGCGATAGGTGAGTCTGCGCTTTGCGTGCCTTGCCTTTGGCCAGGGATCGCTGAAATTCAGATATATCCCTGCAAGCTCCCCCGGCTCAAAATAGTCCCCCAGGTCTTTCACATAATCTATAAAAATCCTCAAATTTTGGATTTCGGATTCTTCTGCCTTTTCCAGCGCCCGCAGCACCACCGATTCCTGTCCCTCGCAGGCCACAAAGTTTGTCTTTGGCTCGCTAAGGGCATGAGCCGTGATAAAATTTCCCTTGCCGCAACCGATTTCAAGATAAATCGGCGCATCGTTTCCGAAAACTTCCGCCCAGCGGCCTTTGATTGCCTGCGGGTTTTGCACCAGAAGTCTGGAATTTTTTTCTATCTTCTCGCCGAGATTTTTGATATTTCTCTGCCTCATATTGTCTGTCCTCTAAAAATCAGTTATCAAAAAATTGCGCTAAAAAAGTTTTGCACTTCGATGATCGCTACAAGAAACAGTGCTTGCAACAAAAATGCCACATAATCTCTGCCTGCAAGTTTCATCTCATGCATTCTCGTCCTATGCTGACCGCCCCGATAGCACCTTGCTTCCATTGCCATGGCAAGGTCGTTTGCTATGCGAAAGGCGCTGACAAACAGCGGCACCAGAATCGGAATCAGGCTCTTTACTCTGTGTAGCAAACTGCCCGACTCAAAATCCGCGCCCCGGGCCTGCTGGGCTTTCATTATCTTGTCCGTTTCTTCGAGAAGCGTTGGTATGAACCTCAGGGCAATGGTCATCATCATGGCGATTTCGTGGGCCGGAAGTCCGATTTTTTTGAAAGGCGAGAGCAGCCTCTCGATTCCGTCCGTAAGGCTCAGAGGTCTTGTGCAAAGGGTGAGCATGGAGGAACCGATAATGAGAAGAATCAATCTGACCGCCATAAAAATCGCGGTGCGGATTCCCTCCTTTGTAATCTTAAGAATCCACCAGCTCCATATCACCTGGCCGTTTATCATAAAAATATTCAGAGCAAAGGTAAACAGCAAAATTATAAGTATGGGCTTTAACCCCCTGAGAATGAAGCTAAGGGGCACCTTTGACACCGCAATAATTACCGCCAGTACCGCCGCCGAAATCGCAAACCCGATAAAATTGTTTACGATGAAAAGTTCGATTATAAACAGCAGCGTGGCTATTATTTTTACTCTCGGATCCAGCTTGTGAACCCAGGAATCTCCGGGGTAATACTGCCCCAGCGTAATATCTCTGATCATATTTTCTAAGT
>CAVJCN010000155.1:0-5029 GCA_963647945.1 Absicoccus sp.
AAATTATCGGCTTAATGATTTACTACGATAAAATGTAACAACATATTACTCCATAATCCGGAGCTTGTCAAGGGTAAGCAGGAGGATTTTGGCGTAAATTTTGCAGAAAATTTGCGAGGAATTTGCGCAGATCGAAGCGACAGAAGCGACAAGTGAAAATTTGCGGTGTACTTTTGCGGGATTTGTGCTACAATAAAAATATGAAGTAAAAGAGCGCGAAAGGAAGATGAAAAAATGAATATAAATGAGATTGTAGGCCGGCAGAGAGAGTTTTTTGCAGGCGGAAAGACTTTTGATATCAAATATAGGAAAGAAATGCTTAAGAAGCTCCGCAGAGCCGTGTTGAAATACGAGAAAAAAATCTCGGCGGCGCTTTACGCAGACCTCGGAAAATCGGAGCAGGAGGGCTATATGTGCGAAATCGGCCTTGCCCTCGAAGAAATTTCCTACATGATTTCTCATGTGGAAAGGCTTGCCGCGCCGAAGAAAAAACCATCGCCCCTTGTGACATTCCACGCGAAGAGCACAATAATTAACGAACCTTACGGCTGCGTTCTCATCATGTCACCTTGGAATTATCCATTCCTGCTGTGTATTCAGCCCCTTGCGGGAGCCATTGCCGCAGGAAACTGCGCAGTGCTGAAGCCATCGGCATATTCGCCGGCGACCTCGGCGGTTATCAAAGAGATGCTCAGCGAAGTCTTTGAACCGGAATATGTTGCGGTCATCGAAGGGGGCAGAGCCGAGAATCAGGCACTCCTTGATGAACGCTTCGATTATATATTCTTTACCGGCGGCGTTACCGTGGGGAAACTTGTTATGGAAAAGGCTTCCAAACACCTTACCCCCATCACGCTGGAGCTGGGCGGCAAAAGCCCCTGCATCGTGGACAAAAACTGCAATATAAAGCGGGCGGCGCGCAGAATCGCCTTCGGGAAATATCTGAACTGCGGACAGACCTGCGTGGCACCGGACTACCTGCTGATCCATCGGGATATAAAGGAAAAATTCCTCAAGGAGCTTTATAAGCAGATTGGGGTTATGTATTCCGAAACCCCGCTCAGCGCAAGGGATTACGGCAAGATCATAAACGAAAAGCATTTTAACAGAATACTGGGGCTCATAGACCCCGAAAAAGTCGTTTTCGGCGGGAAATCCGACCCTGCGAGGCTCAAAATCGAACCCACGGTGATGGACGGAGTTACCCGGGAGGATGCCGTAATGCAGGAGGAAATCTTCGGGCCGCTGCTTCCGGTTATATCCGTTGACAGCATGAAGGAAGCGGAAGATTTTATCAAGCAGGGGGAAAAACCGCTGGCACTGTATATTTTCACGGAAAACAAGAAGACGGCAAGATACTTTATGCAGAGGGTGAGCTTCGGAGGAGGCTGCATAAACGATACCATCATGCACATTTCCAATCCGAATCTGCCTTTCGGAGGGGTGGGAAACAGCGGAATGGGAGCCTACCACGGGGCAAAGAGCTTTGAAACCTTCTCCCATGCAAAGGGCGTGCTGAGAACATACAACCGGATAGACCTGCCGATAAGATATCAGCCTTACAGCACCAAAACCGCAAGGATGATAAAAATGTTCCTAAAGTAGCGGCGAAGTGGCTGCCATGTGTAAATATTGATTTGCAACAAATAAATATCAGAAATACAAAACGCCGGAAATATACTCCGGCATTTTGCATAAATCAACTTTCTTCACACATATCAAGCCCGCTTAAATCTGGCTCGTAAATCATATTTTCAGGTATCTGCGCAGGTTTCAGGAACATTGCAAGATACCAAGGCAAGTACATTACGCCCTCTTGCTTGTCTATATTATCCCGACAAAGCACATAGGCGTTTTTGAATTTCCAATCGCTCACAGAGCGCACCCTGTTCAATGCAGGATGTTTTCTATAATCTTTTCCCGACTTTACCTCGATTAAGTCAATTTGCAGACCGTTTTGAACTACGAAATCAAGCTCGCCGTATTTTTTTGAATCGAAATAATAGAGGGAAAACCCGTTTGCCTTGATTTGCTGGGCTATGACATTTTCAAGAATGCTGCCCAAATTAAGCCCGACATTCCCACCCAAAATATCAAATTGAATGTTTTCCATACACGCCGCACAGAGCAAGCCCGTGTCGTTCATATAGAGTTTAAACAAACTGCGCTTTTCGTTTAACTTAAGGGCAGGCTGAGGAACGCTTGTGTTGTAGCAGGCAAGCGCAACTCCTGCGTCGGTAAGCCATTTGAAACTGTTTTCGTAGCGATTGAGCCTTGCGGTGGGATTAAGGGAACTCACGATGAACCTGCGATTTTTATCAGCCAGCTGTGTAGGGATGCTGTCAAAAATAGCCTTGATTTTTATTTTATCATCGTTTCCTGCGTATTGCGCAATATCAAGGCGGTATTGGGACAGAATCGAGTTTTGAAAGTTAATAACCCTGCCTATATCGTGAGTGTCTACAAATATTTGAACAGCTTCCGGCATTCCGCCCACAACAATGTACGCATAAAAGAGTTTTTTCATTGTGTCATGAACCGATTTGCTCACGGCTTTAAGATTACAAAAGCAGTCGTGAAGATAAGAAAGTGTTTCCCGCTGAACGCCGTTTGCAATTGCAAATTCTTCAAAATCCATGGGATACATTTCGTGGATTTCTTCAAAACCCACCGGAAAAGATGCAACATCTTGAAAATTCACACCTAGAAGCGAGCCGGATTCCACATAATCAAACCTGCCGTCCTCTACAAGAAACTTAATTGCGGTTCTGACTTGAGGGCATTTTTGTATTTCATCAAAGAAAATCAAAGTTTCGCCGGGGACTAAAGGCTTGCGGAGATATGCGGTCAAATTTGTAATAATTGTTTCTACATCAAAGGTTTCCCGAAAGATCTCCGAGGCTTTTGGTTCTGTAATGAAATTTATTTCTGCAAAGTGGTTATAATTATTCCGTGCAAATTCACGCACAAGTGTCGTTTTTCCGATTTGCCGTGCACCGATAATGCAAAAGGCTTTTTTCTTTTCTGAGTTTTTCCAAGCCGTTAGGCGAGAATATAATTTTCTTTCAAGCATTTTATTCGCCTCCTCTCAGCATATATTGTAACAAAATTCTCAAAAAATACAAGGGGCACTGCAACAAAATTCTCAAAAAAACAAGACGCATTGTAACGAAATTCGCAAAAAACAGGGCGCTTTGCAACAAAATTCCGGCGAAACCGTGGAAACAGCTAAGCTCCCACGACTTCATCGATGGCAGCCATAGCCTCCGACAGGATTTTTTCCACATCTGCGCCTACAATGTCAAGCCCCTCGGCTTTGATGCACTTCACATCGGGTATGCCATAGAAGCCTTGCGCCAGAGCCTGCACATAACCGAAGCCATAGCTCTCTGAAAAAATTGTTCCGCCGGCGGTGGTTACATAATAGAGCTTCTTCGCCTTGCAAAGTCCAATAGGCACACCCTCATCGCTGTATCGGAAGGTGATTCCAAGGACGGTAACCTGCTCAAAATACTGCTTGAGGGCTGCGGGAAATGATAAATCCCAAAATGGTGCGGCGATTACGATTGTATCTGCGGCGGCAAATTCGCGAGCCAAAGCGAACATGGGCGCGTCGAATTTTCCTCTTCTCGAAAGCTCGTACCGTTCTGTGAGAAAATTCTCGTCTGTCCTCGGAAAATCAATATCATCAAGCCGTATTTCTTTAACTTCGCCTTTCAGCCTAGGCAGAAGATAGTCTGCCAGCCGTTTCGTCCGGGATTCCCTGCGCACACAAGCGTTTATAAAAAGAACCGTTGTTGCCCACTGGTAGGCAATTCGCGGAGAACCGTCTTCTACATAGATGATACCGCATTTTGTAAATCCGTTCTTTTCAATGAGCCTTTGCATCGTCTGATTATCCGCATGGGTGTCCACCCGAATGTTGCGGTGAAGATTTTTGCAGTAATCAACAACGCATTGAAACAAGCCATGCACCGTGCCGTCCCCGGCAAGCCGGTGAATTGTCACATAGGGTTCGTCATTGAGCCATTGACCGTTTTCGATATGCGCATAGGTTGGGTCTGCCCCTTCAAACAGGGCAAACACCCCGTGTATTCCCTTTTCATCATATATGACCTTGCAGACATTCTGCCGGATATCGGATTGAACCAATGCCGGATCAGGGTAAAAATGCCCCCATTGTGTGGGATTTCCGTTTCGTATCATATAGTCCTGCGCATAGCCATATATTTCCATAATGCGCTGAAAATCTGCGATAGTCGCGTTTCTTATGTTCAGCATAGAGCCCTCCTGTAAATACAAATTTATTTTTTCTTATTCTATCACGATTTCCTCCGTGAAACAACAAAATATAATGGCGCCATCTCGGGCTTGCGCCCTCTGCGCCTGACGGCATCTGCGCGCTCCCCGAAGGCAAGTCTAAGAGGGTTCGAGCCCCTTCGTAAGCGCGAAAAAGAGAAGAAGTGATGTAAAACACCACTTCTTCTCTTTTGGTGGATCATCAGGGGCTCGAACCCTGGACACCCTGATTAAGAGTCAGGTGCTCTGCCAGCTGAGCTAATGATCCATATTTAATTCTGCCGGATGATTGGCACATTTGATATCATAGCATTTCGGAAAGGGTTTGTCAACATCAAAAATGACTTTTTCTTGGCTTTCCCTCGTCTTTTTTCATATTTTTTCCGAAAAGAGGTACTTTTTTCAAAAAAATTCTTTTTATAGTTTGCAGGAAAACGCACAAAATATAAGCATAAGGAGGTGCTTGATAATGAAAGAAAGGAATTGCAACGAAAAGTCTGAAAACAGAAATGAAAAAAAACCGCAAAAGCCAAAAGAGTCAGAAAAACGAAAGAAACAATAGCTGTGATAAGCAGTCTGACGAAAAGAGATAGAAAAAAGATATATTTTGCAACGGAAAGACTTCGAGCCTGTGCTCGGAGCCTTTTTATTTTTACGAAAAGGCTACAAAAAGCTACAATAAATAAATGAAATGAAAGATTTTTTCCCGGGAAACACGACAAAACGGGAA
>CAVJCN010000156.1:0-5026 GCA_963647945.1 Absicoccus sp.
TATTTGCCCCTGCTCCCGCAAAGGCGATATAGGCTCCCGCCATGATTCCCATGATAAACAGCCTTGAAAAAGCCGCGTTTGCGCGGTTTTCCCCTGCTTTTGCAATTTCCTCCAAAATCTCAATCGGTTTTAAATGTTGCATCGTTTCTTTTCCTCTGTTCTGTCCCCGCCGCAGGCTGCCAAGCTGCCATGCTGTGATTCAATTATATCTTATCTTTTCGTTTATTGCAAAATAAAATCCCAAATTACCGTTAAGGATATAATTGACGCCCTATCGTTCGATAGGTGGGTACCCTGTTCACCGCTTCTGTCTTCCACTCTGGGGAGGCTTGACATAATGGGTATGAAACTCGGATTCCCGTTCAATAAGTGTAGGTTCAATTATGGTTCCTCAACGTATAACCCAGGATTGCTTTTATTTTGACCTTATTCTATGTAATTATTCCACTTCAAGGTCGATGGAACAATTTGTATAAACTTTTTGCACATCATCGTTGTCTTCGAGAAGATCGATCATCTTTGCAAGCTTCTTGATGTCGTGCTCGTCCTTTGGTGCGGCTTCCATAGACGGTACATATTCTACATCGGATTCGATGATTTCGTAGCCTGCTTCTGAAAGGCCATGGTGAACATCGGTGTATGCGGACGGATCAGTAACGATTTCAAAGCTGTCTTCGTGCACGATCATATCATCGGCACCTGCTTCCAAAGCCGCTTCAAGCAAAGCGTCTTCGTCTACGGCATCTGTCTTTTCGATGATGATGATTCCTTTTCTGGAGAACATATACGATACGCAGCCCGGAGTCCCCAGGTTTCCGCCGTACTTGTCAAATGTTGATCTTACGGAAGATGTGGTTCGGTTTGTGTTGTCCGTAAGGGCTTCCACGATAACCGCAACTCCGCCTACTCCGTAGCCCTCAAAGCTGAGTTCTTCGTAAGTTTCTCCGGCAAGTTCTCCGGTTCCTTTTTTGATTGCTCTTGTGATGTTATCATTAGGCATTGAAATTGCTTTTGCCTTTTCGATTGCCAGTCTTAATGTTGCGTTGTACTCAGGATCTCCCCCCGCCTTTGCTGCTACCGTGATCGCTCTTGCGTATTTTGTGAACATTGCGGCTCTTTTAGAGTCCTGTGCGGCCTTTCTGCCTGCTATTGTACCGTGTCTTCCCATGGAGACACCTCCTAACCTCATTGATTTTGTCTTGTAACCAAAACATTATACCACTGTTTGAGAAGGGTTTCAAGAGGTTTGTTTTTCGCTTTGGGGATTTACCTCCCTTTGCACAGCTCCGTTTTGCAGATTCTTGTGGGCTGTAGCCATCATCAGCTTGATCCTGTTCAGCTGGTTGACACTGCTTGCCCCCGGATCGTAGTCGATGGCAACGATGTTTGCACTGGGGAATCTCTCGCGAATGGCTTTCATCATGCCCTTGCCGGTAACATGGTTCGGCAGGCAGGCGAAAGGCTGCAAACAAGCTATATTCGGCACTCCGTCCTTTATCAGCTCAATCATCTCCCCTGTAAGTAGCCAGCCCTCGCCGCATTGATTACCGGTAGAAGCGATGGTTGATGCCTCCTGGGCGGTTTTTTCGATATAACCCGGCTCGGTAAAGCGTTTGCTGTCCCTGAGGGCCTTTCTCATAGGTTTTCTAAACCATTCGATAAGGGCGATTCCCGCCTGATTCAGCTTGTATTGTTTATATGAGCCGGAAAGCTTTTCGTAGTTGAATTTTTTGCTGTACATTCCGTAGAGGAAGAAATCGATTAAATCCAGTACCACCGCTTCGCCGCCTTCTTTTTCGATGATGTCCACGATGTTGTTATTTGCGTCCGGGTGGTATTTTACCAGAATTTCCCCTACGACCCCAACTTTCGGCTTGCGGATGTTCCTAAGGGGCAGATTGTCGTATTCCGCAACGATTTTCGGGATAAGTCGCCTATATGTGCTCATCTTTGCATCCTTGCAGTTTTGGAAAATCTCCGCCTCGTATTTTTTCATAATCGCCTCGGCTGAGCCTTTCACCTGCTCGTATGGTCTTGTGGCATAGATAAGCCTCTGGAAAAGGTCGCCGTAAACCGCCGCAATTATGAGTCGTCTTGCCATGTCCGCGTCGATTTTGAATCCCGGATTTGCTTCCAGTCCAACCATATTGAAAGACACCACCGGAATCTGCTCCATATTCAGGTCTTTCAGGGCTTTTCTGAGGAGCGCGATATAGTTGCTGGCCCGGCAGCCGCCCCCTGTCTGGGACATTACCAGTGCTGTCCTGTCAAGGTCATAATCCCCGGACTTAAGCGCGCTTATCATCTTACCCAGTGTCACCAGAGTCGGGTAGCAGGCATCGTTATTTACATATTTCAGTCCCTCGTCGATGGCATGTTTATCCACCGTCGGAATAACCACCGCGTTATATCCGCTTTCTCTCAGAGCCACTTCCAGATATTGGAAGTGTATTGGAGACATCTGCGGCACAAGAAGCGTATAGTTCTTGCGCATTTCTTTTGTGAAAAGCTTTCTTTCAAAGGCTTTCTGTGAATGCTTTGCTTTTATGCCGTTTTTATCCCGTTCTTCCATGGCCGCTTTGAGGGAACGGATTCTGATGCGGATCGCGCCCAGATTGTTGCCCTCGTCTATCTTGAGGACTGTATAAAGCTTATTGGAATTTTCGAGGATTTCTTCCACCTCGTCCGTGGTAACCGCGTCAACGCCGCAGCCGAAGGAATTGAGCTGCACCAGCTCCACGCCGTCGACTCTCCCGGCAAAATCAGCCGCCTTGTAAAGCCGCGAATGGTAAACCCACTGATCCAAAACCCGGATAGGTCTTGGAAGATCTCCCAAATTGCACACCGAATCCTCCGAAAGTACCACCATGTCAAAAGATGTAATCATCTTGTTGATGCCGTGGTTGATTTCCGTGTCCAGGTGATAAGGTCTTCCTGCGAGAATGATGGCTTTTTTGCCGTATTTTTTTGCAAATTCAAGGGCTTTTTCTCCCTCTTTTTCCACATCTTTCTTAAATGTAAGCTGTTCGCATCTTGCGGCGCGAATCGCCTTTTCGATTTCCCCCTGTGATACTCCTTTTTCTTTCAGTATTTCGCTCATACGCTTTGCAAGGCGCTTGTCATTGTCATAAGGAACGAAGGGATGAGAAAATTCTACGCCATTTTCCGCGAACAAATCCCTCATATTGTTTGCGATTACTTCCGGATAAGTAGCTACAATCGGGCAGTTATAGTGATTCTGAGCTTTTGCATCTTCAATCTGCTCATAATTTATGCAAGGATAGAATATCCACTTTTCTCCCATTTCCACCAAGGTTTTGATGTGCCCATGAACCAGTTTTGCCGGATAACAAGCCGTATCCGAGGAAATGCTGTCGATTCCCTTTTCGTAAAGCTCCTTTGTGGACATCGGGGAAAGCACGACCCTGTAGCCAAGCTCTGTGAAAAAGGTGAACCAGAACGGGTAGTCCTCGTACATATTCAGAACCCTAGGAAGTGCAACGCTTCCCCGGCTTGCTTTCTCTTCTGAAAGTGGCTCGTAGTCAAACAGTCTTTTTAATTTGTATTCATAAAGGTCAGGCAGGGCGCTGGCGGCGGATTTCTTGCCGCTTCCCTTTTCGCAGCGGTTGCCCGTTATGTATCTTTCATTGTCGCTGAATTTCGTGACGGTGAGCATACAGCGGTTTTCGCAGCCGTTGCATCTGGTGTTGCTGCTTCCCGCGCTGAAATTTTTCACTTCCTTAGGAGAAACGATGGAAGATTTGTGTCCCTCCTCCCATTCGTTCTTTGAGTTCAGCGCGCAGCCGTAAGCTCCCATAATCCCTGCAATATCCGGTCTTACGACCTCTTTACCCAGAACCTTTTCGATTGCCCGGAGGACGGATTCGTTGAGGAAGGTTCCGCCTTGAACCACGATTTTTTCTCCGGCTTCATCGGGATTTCTCAGCTTGATAACTTTATACAAGGCATTTTTGATAACGGAATAGGAAAGCCCCGCGGCGATATCCCCGATGCTTGCCCCCTCCTTTTGCGCCTGTTTTACCATGGAGTTCATGAATACGGTGCATCTTGTTCCCAGGTCTACGGGATTTTGCGAAAGTAAACCAACCTTGGCAAAATCTTCGACCGGCATATCCACGGATTTTGCGTAGGTTTCTATGAAAGAACCGCAGCCCGAAGAGCAGGCTTCGTTGAGCATGATGCTATAAATGGCATGGTCTTTGATTTTCATGCACTTCATGTCCTGACCGCCGATGTCCAGAATGAAATCAACCCCCGGCAGAAATTCCTCCGCCGCTTTATAGTGTGCCATTGTTTCGATTATGCCGTAATCTGCCTTGAAACCGGCTTGGATCAGTCCTTCGCCGTACCCGGTAACCGTGGTGTTTGCGATATATGCACCCTGAGGGAGCTTTTGGTAAAGCTCCTTGAGCATGATTTTTGTGGTTTCGATAGGATTTCCCTCGTTATTTCTGTAAAACGAGTACACAAGATTTTTGTCGCCGTCTATAAGCGCCGCCTTTGTGGTGGTGGAGCCTGCGTCGATGCCTAAGAAAAGCGGGCCTTTGCACTCGCCAATCTCTCTGCGGCGTATCTTTGCCTTTGCGTGTCTTTCCCGAAAAGCCTCATACTCCGCTTCATCGGCAAACAGCGGCTCCACATGTTTTGTGGAAAGCCCCGCCTGAGATTCCGCACTGTCTACCCTGTTCAAAAGTTCGCCCAGGGAGATTTCTGCCTCGCTATCCGCCATATAGGCTGCGCCGATGGCAACAAAATATTTTGAATTTTCCGGAAAAATCACTTCCTCCGGCGTAAGTTCAAGGGTTTCTGCGAATCTTTTTCTAAGCTCGGAAAGATAGGTAAGCGGGCCCCCTAAAAATGCAACATTTCCCCGTATCTTGTGTCCGCAGGCAAGACCGCTTATGGTCTGATTTACCACGGCCTGAAAGATGGACGCTGCCAGATTTTCGATTGGCGCCCCCTCGTTTATGAGAGGCTGGATATCCGTTTTGGCGAAAACTCCGCA
>CAVJCN010000157.1:0-5000 GCA_963647945.1 Absicoccus sp.
GCCCCCGGGTCTATACCGACAAAAACGGAGTCCCCGTTGATTTTTATGCTTTCCCTCTTTCACAGCTGGAAGAAAGCTGTGAGGTTCTGCCCTTTGACAGCCTCAGCGCCGCCATGGAATTTTACTTCGGAAAAAAGGCTTCCTCAAACCAGGGTCGCCAAAAATCCCACGATCTGATAAAATCCGTAAACGCCCAGCTTGACAAGATGTATCTAAAGAAAAAAAGACTTTCCGAGGATCTCCTTCGGGCGGAAAACTCCGAAGATCTAAGGCTTTTTGGGGAGCTGCTTACGGCAAACCTTCATCTGGTAAGTCCCGGCGCAAAATCCGTTGAGGTCACCAACTATTACGACGGCTCCCGGGTCAGCATCCCGCTGGATGTGAAACTCAGCCCGTCAAAAAATGCCCAGCGGTATTTCAAAAAATACGGCAAGGCAAAGACCGCGATCAAAGAAAAGCAAGTTCAGCTTACAGAGAACGCCGAGGAGATAAAATACCTGGAATCCGTCCTTTCCTTCCTGGAAAATACGGAGGATGTGGAGGAAATCGAGAGCCTCCGGGCAGAGCTGGTGGAAACCGGCTATGTTCGCCGGCGCAAACAGGCCGGGGGCTTCAAAGAAAAGAAATATAAGCCGATGCCTTATCGCTACACCCTTTCAAACGGCATGGGGGTTCTGGTGGGCAGGAATAACAAGGAAAACGATTATCTTACCTTTAAACTGGCCGGGAACAAGGATTTATGGCTTCACACCAAGGATATACCCGGCTCCCATGTTATAGTGCAGAGTGCAGGAGCGGAGCTTGACGAGGCAAGCATTTGGGAAGCCGCTTCAATCGCCGCATACCACAGCAAAGCCCGCACCTCCGAGAATGTTCCCGTAGACTATGTTCCGGTGAAATTCGTCAAGAAGCCCTCCGGCGCAAAGCCCGGCATGGTGATTTTTACAAACAACCGCACGGTTTATGTGAACCCTAAAATTCCCACCATGTGACAAACTCGTTTGGGAAATTTTCCACCCATCAAACGGGTATAAATCGAGTGGGAGGCGGTGATTAGCCGAAAGGGCTGCCACCTTAACGAAAAATCACCGTTAAGGCGCAGCCCTTTGTCATAGTCTTACTTCGGCATTATGTTTACGATTTCCTGAGCCTTTATCGCCCCATCGATCAGTGCCTCGCAGTCCAGCTTTGACTCGGACTCCAAAATTCGTTCGAGCTTCGGCTTGGTCGTGGGATGCTTCGGTAAAAATACCGTGCAGCAATCCTCATAAGGCTGTATCGAAGTCGCGAAAGTGCCGATTTCCTCCGCCTTTGCCATGATATCCACCTTGTCCATGGCAATCAGCGGGCGCATAACCGGCAGGCTCACGCTGGCATCCGTAACCACCAGCGCTTCCGCCGTCTGGCTGGCAACCTGACCGAGATTTTCCCCTGTTATCAGCATTTGGCAGCCCGTGTCCTTTGCGATTTTTTCGGCAATTCGCATCATAAATCTGCGAACCAAAATTGTTGTTTCCTCTTCCGGGCAATTTGTGACGATTGCCTCCTGTATAGGAAGTAAATTTATCACATGCATCTTGAATCTTCCGCAGTATGTGGCTACGATTCCTGCCAGATCTTCAACCTTTTCCTGTGCCCTTTGGCTGGTATAAGGGTAGGAATGAAAATGCACCGCTTCTATCATCATGCCCCGCTTTGCCATCATCCATGTTGCAACCGGGCTGTCAATCCCCCCGGAAAGCAGGGTCAGTCCTTTTCCGTTTGTCCCCAGAGGCAGCCCTCCGAATCCCGGGATCTTGCCTTCGTATATATATGAGCGGTCGTGGCGCACATCCACATGGAGCAGCACATCAGGCTCATGCACATCTACCTTGAGAACCTTGCAGCCGATGAGAACTTTTGCGCCGATTATTCTTCCGATTTCCGGTGATTTTACGGGGAAATTTTTGTCTGCCCGCTTTGCCTCAACCTTGAAAGTCGAAATTCCTCTCTCGGAAATCAGGTTTTTCATGTATTTTACGGCTTCCTCGCCGATTGCATCCAGCTCAGAGGGCGCCTCCACAGCCTTGCTTATCGAAGCAACGCCGAATACCTTGGATATTTCCTTTATAATTGCGTTAATATCAAGCACCTTGTCGGCTCTTACGAAAATCAGGCCCTCGCTGCGCCTTACATCGACACCCTTGAAGGATTTAACATTGTTTTTGATCCTGTCAACCAACATTCTCTCAAAATAGGGTTTGTTCATTCCTTTAAGGGCAACCTCGCCGCATCTTACGATTAAAATGTTTTGTTCGTTCATTGTTTTTCCTTTCTGAATCGCGCCTAACGAAAGCTCCCCAGCCTCCTGAAACGGGTAACCGCCGCCTTTACTTTTTCGGCAACATATTCCATTTCCTCTTCTGTGTTAAATTCGCTGAAGCTGAACCTTATGGCACCTTCGATTTCCTTTGGTGAAAGCCCCATTGCGTTCAGGACATGGGAACCCTTTGAGGAGGAATGGTTCGATGAGCAGGCAGAGCCCGTGGAAACGAAGATTCCGTCCTGCTCTAAGGTATGCAGCAGCACCTCGCCTCTGGTTCCCAGAAACGAAACATTCAGTACCGATGGGCAGGCAGTTTCGTCATCGGGGCTGTTTACGGCGATATCGCCGATTTCTTCCCTTATAAGGGCAAGGAGATGTGCCCTGGCCCGGCTCATAGCCGCAAGCCTTTCTTCAAAGCGTGAATCCGCAATTTCGCAGGCCCTGCCAAAGCCTATTATCCCCGGCGTGTTTTCCGTGCCGGAGCGCATATGCCTTTCCTGGCCGCCTCCCAGCATAAAGGGCGGAAGGTTTCGGCCTTTTTTTGCGTAAAGCATACCCATACCCTTTGGTCCGTGTATCTTATGGGCACTTGCCGATATAAAATCAACGCCCCTGTATTCTTTTCCGACATTTACAGGAATCTTTCCCAGTGCCTGAACTGCATCGCAGTGAAGCCATATGTCGGTGCCGTGTTTACGGTTATATTCCTCTTTCAGTGCGGAGATTCGGTCTATGGGCATGATCGTACCTGTTTCATTGTTCACGCCCATTACGGAAATTAAAATCGTATCTTCGTCTATGGCATTTTGAAGCTGCTCAAAGTCCAACCTGCAAAGCCTGTCCACTCCGATGTATTCAAGCCTATAGCCCATGGCTTCCAGCTTTTTTGCCGGCTCAAGGATTGCCGGATGCTCCACCGCAGAAACGATTATCTTGTTGCCACGCCGTTTTTTAGCCTCCGCTGCTCCCAGGAGAACCGTATTGTCCGATTCCGTTCCGCAGGAGGTAAAGTAAATTTCCTCCTCCATAGCCCCAATAAATTTTGCCAGGGAGCGGCGCGATGCTTTGACCTCTTTTTCCGCCGCCAAGCCAAGGGAATGAAGGGACGAGGGATTCCCGAAGTTGTTTTTCATCGCCTCTGTCATGGCAGAGGTGACCTCGTCATACTGCCTTGTGGTGGCACTGTTGTCCAAATAAACTAACATATATCTTCCTCTTCTGCTTCCCCTACTCCCGTAAAAATATTCATCCATTTTTTGGTAAAGTAGCGGTAATAGCAAATTATTATTTTTATTACATCCGCAAGTGCAACCACCGCCATGGCCCAGTGCAGCGGCAGGTCAAGCACCAGCACGCTTATATATGCAAGGGGAACCTGCAAGCCGAGGTTAAATGACACATCCACATACATACAGAAGATGGTATCTCCGCCGGGTCTGAATATGGCGCAGATCATCATGTAGGAAAGCATCTTCGGTGTCATGGCAATGGCATATACGAAAAGGGCTTTCATAAGCATTTCCGTAGTTTCCGGCGAAAAGCCGTAAATACTTGCAATCGGCTCCCGTAGAAGAATGATCACAAGGGTCATAACCACATTTAAAACCCAAGTTATTTTCAAGATGTTGCGGCTGTACCGGTATGTGAGCTTCTTTTTGCCCTGTCCCAGGACTTCCCCAAGGAGTACCGCCGAGGCGTTCCCAAGACCGAAGTATACGGTCTGGAAAAAGTCCGTCACCGTCATTGCAACCTGGGAAACCGCAAATGCCGCGGCACTTATCTTTCCGTATGCGGCAAATATGCAGGACACGGAGAACGCCCAAAGCCCCTCGGTCAAAATTACCGGAATTGCCGTTTTCATCACATTTATAAAAAGCTCTCGGGAATAGGATGTCAGCTCCCCTATCGTTGCCTTGAGGGGATATTCCTTTCGGAGATACACGGAAAGATGCATCGCTATACACTCCGCAATTCTTGCTATCAGCGTTGCAATAGCCGCCCCCTCGACTCCCAGTTCCGGGAATCCGAATTTTCCGTAAATCAAAAGGTAGTTGAAGACCACATTCGTAAGGATTGCCCCCGCGTTTATTACAGTCGGGACTTTTACATCCTGTATTGCCCTGGAATTATAGGAAATTACGAAGGTGAGCCCCGCAAATATGTATGAAAAGCACACAATGTGCAAATATTTCGTTCCCAGTTCCACAACCTCCGGTTCATCGGAGAACAGGCTTATCAGGAAAGGCGCCGAAAAATATACAAATATTATCGCAGGAACCGCCAAAACCAGACAGACGGTGTAGTCGATGCCGATTATTTTTCTGAGGCTTGCCACATCCCGGATCCCCCAATATTGCACCGCGTGAACCGCAGCGCCGCTGAAAACCCCGAAGAGTACCACGCCGAAGATGAAATACACCTGGTTTGCGGCACCTACCGCCGCAAGGGCGTTTTCGCTGACCTTTCCCACCATTATGGTGTCCGCAAGGTTAAGAGATACCGCTATTACCTGTTGGATTACCATGGGGATTCCCACAACTGTAAGTTTCCTGTAAAATTCCCTGTTAATATTCTTTAAATTTAAATTGTTTAAGTTTTCACCCTTCATTTTCACCTCATGGGTTCAATGAGAACGCCTCGATAAAATTTTACTAAATAAAATCAAACTCAATAAAATCAAAATTTGGAGGCAGAA
>CAVJCN010000158.1:0-4990 GCA_963647945.1 Absicoccus sp.
CTGTCAATGAGTCCCAGACTCACCGCCTCCTTCCCGAAAAGAAGCGTTCCCACATCGTTTGACATATTGCCGGTGCAGTTCATTTTTTCTTCGATGACTTCTCTTGCCGCATTGGAATGTTCAACGATAAAATCCACCACCCGCTCCTGGGTTTTCTTCATATACTCAAAGGTCGGCTCGGCGCTTATCAGGGTGCCGCTTGTCCGAATCGGATGAAGGGTCATGGTGGCGGTTTTTGCCACAAAGGAATAATCTGCGGAAACCGCAAGGGGAATGCCGATGCTGTGTCCTCCTCCCAGCACAAGAGAAACCGTCGGCTTTGAAATTCCCGCCACAAGCTCCGATAGAGCAAGCCCCGCTTCCACATCTCCGCCCATGGTATTTAAAACAAGCAGAAGCCCTTTAATTTCGGGATTTTCCTCCACTGCGATAAGCTCCGGTATGAGGTGCTCGTATTTTGTGGTTTTATTGTCCTGGGGCAATACCGAATGGCCCTCTATGCTTCCGATAATGTTGATATACTGTATGTCGCTTTTGAAATTTATTCCCGTCCCGAGGAGTCCAAGCTCCTTGATGAGATCCGCCGCCTCGTTTGTTCCCCGCTCATTTTCCTTAGACCTGTCCTTTTCTTTTTCCTCGCTCATATTTCATAACTCTCCTTCGTAAAATTTATTATCTCTATTATTTGCGCCGGGAGGGAAAAATATGCTTTTAAGTGAAATCGGGGACAAGGAAATCGTTGATATTTCAAAGGGAAGTATGCATGGGAGGCTTTGGGATGCCGAAATATTTTTTGACGAAAAAACCGGGAGTATTCATTCCCTTTCCGTTCCGGATTTTCAAAATTTAAAGGGAAAATTCAAAGAAAATTTGCAGCTGCCCTGGTCATCGATTATAATAGTGGGAGAGGATATGATTATTTTCAAATCACATTAAAATTTTCGGGAGAAACATAAATGATCGCTTTTTGGAAAAAGACTGCGGCGGCGCTGCTTTGCCTGCTGATTGCGGGATCTGCCCTTGTTTCCTGCGGTAAAAATACGGAAAAAACAGACGCGTTCGCCGTGACAAGAGAAACCCTCTTTCTTAAAATCGACGGGGGCTACTGTATGGCGGAGGCTGTCTATCCGAAAGATTTTGACGGCACGATGCCTCTTGTGGCAATGGGTCACGGCTTTAAAGGAACTCTGAACAGCGGTGGAGCCTCAGAGCTTTCAGAAAAGCTTGCCCGGGCAGGGATTGCTGCAATCCGCATGGATTTTAACCCGCGAAGCTGCCCCGAAAAAGACTCGGAAAAGACAAATCGGTACGACCTTGCAAGCATGGAAGCTGCCATGCTTTCCGGAATCGAATATATGTGCGAAAATCATGATATCGACCGGGAGCGTATCGGGCTTTACGCCCGCAGCATGGGTGGCAGGGTGGTGATGAAAATGGCAAACGAAAGCACCGGCGGCTTTGATTACAAGGCCCTTGCCATGGTTGCACCTGCCGGTAACGAAGATGCGATGATTTATTATGTCGGCGGCCGGGAAAAATGGGATGAGCTAAAGGAAACGGCCCGAAAAAAGGGCTTTGTGGAGTATCAGGGGCTTAAACTTACCGAGAATTGGTTCAAAGAATTTGAGGAATATAACCCCTGTGACTTCGGCTATAAATTCGGAAATAAGCCGGTTCTCGTCATAACCAACACTCTCGACCATGTGGTGACCGAAGAAACCGTCCGACAATGCGCCGCAGCCTACAAAAATAGCCGGATAATCACGGTTACCACCGAAAATTACCACGGCTATGAAATGAGCTATAAGGAGTCCGACTTAAAAGACTATCTTATGGGGGAAATTGTCGATTTTTTCAAAGCTGAATTGTAGCAACATAAATAACAACATAAGTAACCACATACATAGCAACATAAATTATAGCTTCGCAAAGGAGAGCACCCCCTACGCGTCGTTGTTCTTTTTTCCATTTGTGTAGGCGTTGATAAATTTTGCTTTGCGCTTTGAATACATTATCATTTGGCTGGAATAAATGCCCCTGTAGCCTGACATCATGTAGCAAATGCAACATGCCACGGCAAAGTACAACATTCCCTCTGCCCCGAAAATTTCAATTGAAAGAAAAATCGAGGAAATCGGGCAGTTGGTAACACCGCAGAAAACGCAAATAAGCCCTATCGCCGCCCCGAATCCCGCCGGGATTCCCAGCAGCGGCGCAGTCACGCAGCCGAAAGTTGCTCCCACGAAAAATGCCGGAACGATTTCTCCGCCCTTAAATCCTGCGGCAAGGGTTATGGCAGTGAAAAGAAGTTTCAGCAAAAACCCGATGGGCTCTGCCTTTCCGGCTTCCACAGCCCTTGCAATCACCTCTATGCCCACTCCGTTGTAATCCCTTGTGCCGCAAATATAAGTCAGTCCGATTATGACAGCCCCTCCCGCAATTATCCTGAGATAGGAGTTTGGAAAGACCCTAACCATGATTTTTTCCGCAAACTGTATAACGCAGCAGAAGAGAATTGAAACCAAGGCGCAAAGGATTCCCAGCAGAATGACTTTCAGGAACATCTCCGGCGCGATCTCCGGTACTTTAACGCTGAATCTCACCGGCTTTGTGTCCAGAGAAGTGCTGACAAAATACGCACTGAGGGAAGCGATAAGGCAGGGAACCAGCGCCACATGATAGAGGATTCCGATGCTGATTACCATTACCGCAAACACAGCCGCCGCCAGAGGCGTACCGAATATGGCGGAAAAGAACGCCGCCATACCTGCGAGGGTGGCAATTCTCAGGTCACTGTCGTCCAAATGCAGTCCCCGACCGATCCACTGACCGATGGTTCCTCCCATCTGAAGCGCCGCTCCCTCTCTGCCTGCGCTGCCGCCGCAAAGATGGGTCAGCACCGTTCCTACAAAAATCGCAGGCATCAGCATCACCGAAAGTCTTCTGCCCTTGTGAACCGCCCGTATTACATTGTTGGTGTTAAGCCCCTCTGTTTTCGTCATTTTGTAAAATCCGACTATTATCAGGCCCGCAACCGGAAGCAGCCAAAGCAGCCACGGATAAGCATTTCGCGCGTTTTCCGCCCCTTCGATGCTGTGATGAAAAATCGCACCCAGTATGCCCCCTGCCCCGCCGATAAGTCCTGCAACCACCAGCCATTTCAAGAATGTTTTTATGTAAAGTCCCCACTCCCTTGCGGAGTTTGCTAAAGCCTTTGCTAAAGAATCTGCCAAGTTAAATTTGTTCATCATGCACTTTCCTTTCTGAGAAACTGCCTGTAAAACAGCATCCCTACGATGCTTGTCAGCACTTCCGTAACCCCGAAAGTCAGCCAAAACCAGTTAAGCCCCAGCTGTGCGAATAAATATCCCAGGGGCACAAAAAGCACCACCGTCCGGATTATCGTCAGCGCAGAGCTTTTGAAAGCAGCCCCCACCGCTTGGAAAAACACCGGAAAAGTCAGGGAGGTCACCATAGGTAAAAAACTGATTCCTATGAAGCGAAAGCCCACCCTGCCGATTTCGATCACCAGCGCGTCCTTTGTAAAAACGCCGAGCATTTGGGTCGGTATCAGCAGGAAACACGCCGTTCCCACCGCCATGAGCAAAAGCCCGAATATGATCGCCGTGGATAAGGTTTTCTTACAGCGTTCCAGATTCTTTGCAGCATAGTTATAGCTGATTATCGGAACAATACATGTCTGCATCGCCCCCAGCGGTATAAAGAAAAATGTCTGCCATTTATAATAAAGTCCCAGCGCCGTAACCGCCTCGTCGCAAAAGCCCGACAGAATGAGATTCAGTCCCAATATGTAAAAAGTGTAGGCCGACTGCATCAATATATTGGGAATTCCCATCCGAAATATGTCTGCAATGTGCCGGGGATATAGGCGGAGCTCCGGGGATTTGCGATAGCCCTTTCTCATAACTACCAGTGCCGCCATGATTTGCCCTGTCACGGTAGCAACGGCGGCTCCCCCGATTCCCATTTCCGGAAGTCCGAGCATTCCGAAAATCAAGAGCGGATCCAGAATTATATTTGTCATCGCCCCTATAATCTGAGCAAGCATGGGTGTTTTCATGTCCCCGTTTGCCTGCAGGACCTTCGTCCATATGCTTTCCAGAAATAATCCGAAGCTGAACACACATACGATTCTGCCGTAAGTGATAACATCCTGAATCACAGCCTCAGAATTTGTGGACATTCGGGCGTAGGCGGGCATCATTCCGTAGCAAATTCCGGCGAACAAAGCCCACATTACGATTGCCAGCGGCATTCCCACTCCCGCATACTCGTCCGCCTTTTGCTTTTTCCCGGCGCCAAGCTTCGCCGCCATCACCGTGTTGATCCCCACTCCGGTTCCCACCGCAAAGGCAATCATCAAAAGCTGCATGGGATAGATGATCGAAAGTGCCGTCAGCCCCGAAGCCGAATATCGCCCCACGAAAAAGCTGTCTACTATATTATAAAGCGCCTGAATAAGCTGTGCCAGCATCACCGGCGGCGCGAGTCTAAGCAGTATCTTATTGATTTTTTCTGTTCCGAACAGATCTGTTTGCGTTACCCCTTGTTCCACCTTGTCTACCTCGTTTTCTGTCTAATCTCTAATCTTCTCTAATCGCCTGCTATAATATAGTCGCTTATGAGCTGTTTGTCAATCGGATTCGGACAGATTTCACAAAAAAATCGGTTCGGACAGATTTTACAAATTTCTACGGAATTTTCTTTGGGCTTTGCCAAAAAACTCTCTGAAAGCCTTAGCTGCTTTTCTTCCCACTCGCTGCTCTCTGCTTCAGTATAACCATAACCCGGCCGTTTTTTGGCGGGTTGGCTTTACCCCTCTTTCTGTGAAGCTGTATAAAGGCAAGGTATGCCACAACCGCATTCCGGACTGAGCATTCTTTTTTGGGTATAACCTTTTGTTATTTTTGTCTACCTTCCGGGGTACAGTTTAGGGATACAGTTTAAAGCCCGCCGTTTTTCGCGAATT